>NZ_JBFTMT010000009.1:0-124584 GCF_056397105.1 Microbacterium sp. 05N427 | reverse complement strand
GTCTTCCCGCCACACCCGCCGGTGCTCCTGCGCGTCCCGGTGCCGGTCGGTGAGGCTGCGCGGGGCGAGGCGTTCCGCGACGCGTTCCACGACCCGTTTCGCCCGATGCGGAGTCTCCCCCTCCGAAGCGGCGACCGCGACCTGCTCGAACTCCGCCCGCACGTCGTCGTCATCGAGGCGGGCACCGGCGTCCTGGATCACCCGCACATGCGCGGCATTGATCCGCGCCTCCCCGAACGCCCCCATCGTGGCCGGGAACCGGGTCATCAGGTCCGCGGCGCGTGGCATCCGGGCCTGCACGACCCGGTCCGACATGTGCAGCACCCCCGCCAGCTCCGCCGCGACCGACCGTGCGGCGATCTCGACGGCCTCACCCCGCACCGCCGCCCCGCCTTTGACCGCCGCCGCCCCGGCCCGGGCGATCTCTTCCGCGACGCGTTGCGCGACCCCGAGATTCGCGTCCCGCAACGCCTGCAACCGGATGATCGATGCCTCCGTCACCGCGAGCGTGTCCTTCAACATGCCCAGCACGACGACCGGATCCACCGGGTAAACCCCAGGATCCACCACCGCACCAGTCGAGTTCGTCATGACCCCAGTCAACCCCGAACCACCGACATTCCCACCCCGAAAACCGCCATAGCGTGCGCTGACAGGGACGACTCTGAGATGGGAAGGCCCCCGGTGAGCCCGGTGAGCCCGGCAGGCGCGGCGGGCCCGGCAGGCCCGGCGAGCCCGGCGAGCCCGGCGGGCCGGGTGAACCTGCTGAGGTGGCTCACCCGCGCAGGGAACGGCGGACCGGTGCCGTGCGGAGGACGGCGGCGGCGGCGGAGGACGGCGGAGGACGGCGGAGGACAGCGTCGGCCATCTGAGGCCCCTCGTGGGATACTCTGCTCGGGAATCATCCTTCCGGCATGCGGATAACTCGCGCCCGGATAAGCCGAGAGGATCCGCATGGTGGCTGAAGGCTCCACGGACGTCAAGTCCGTCTCCCGCGTCTTCGACCTGCTCGAGCTCATCGCGGACGCAAACGGCGACGCCACGATCAGCCAGCTCGCGGGCGCCGCGGAGCTTCCGCTGTCCACGATCCACCGCCTGCTGCGCACTCTGGTCTCGCAGGGGTATGCGCGCCAGCTTGCCAACCGCCGCTACGCGCTCGGCCCGAAGCTCGTGCGCCTGGGCGAGGTCGCGAACCGCCAGTTCGGCCAGATGGCGATGCCGCAGCTGAAGTCCCTCGTAGACCGACTCGGCGAGACGGCGAACCTCGCCACGATCGACGGCGACAACGTCGTCTACGTCTCGCAGGCGCCGTCGCCGCACGCCATGCGGATGTTCACGGAGGTCGGCGGCCGCGCGCATCTGCACTCCACGAGCGTCGGCAAGGCGATCCTCGCGCAGCTCGGTGACGACCAGGTGCGCGACATCATCGCCCGCGCCGGAATGCCGCACTCCACCGACCGTTCGCTCGACACCATCGACGAACTGCTCGCCGATCTCGCCGCCAGCCGGGAGCGCGGTTACGCGGTCGACGACGGCGAGCACGAGGTGGGCGTGCGCTGCTTCGCGATGGCGGTGCCGAACATGCCCGTGCTGACGGCCGTCTCCGTCTCCGGCCCGATGTCACGCGTCGGCGAGGATTTCGCCGAGCGGGCGATCCCGGTGCTGCGCGACGTCGTCGCCGAGATCTCGGCCGCGACGAACGCCCGCTGAGCCCGACGTCGGCGGATCCGTCCTCGAGCGCATGAGCGCTCCGCGGATGCGGTCGCGAGGATGTGCACGGCGCTCACCTGCGGGACTTTCGGCCGCAATGGCGCGTGGCGCTTGACCTGCACCGACCCGCCGTCTTACGCTTTCCATGCTCCAGAACCACTATTCCGAATCTCGGAAACTTCTGGATCGCTGAAGGCGAGGAGAGGCGATGATGCCGAACCGTGCGAATCGTCGCGCCCCGCGCGACACCCGACAGGACGTGACCGTCGTCCGCACGGGCGCCGATCCGAGCGTACGGGACCTCAGCGCGACGCGGCCGCACGCCTCCGCCGCCTTCCCTGCACACCCCTTGTCCTGACCCTGCCCACGCGGCACGATCGCCTTAGGACAAGCGATCGAACGTGTCGCCGGATCCGAGGAGACCCATGCCTGACATCGCCGTCACCGTCAACGGACAACAGCGCCCGCTCGTGGGAACGCCCGCGCACGCCACCGCCCTGGACTGGCTGCGCGACAGCGGCCTCTCCGGCAGCAAGGAGGGCTGTGCGGAGGGCGAGTGCGGCGCCTGCGCCATGCTGCTCGCCACGCCGACCACGGACGGCGGCACCACGTGGACCCCGGTGAACGCCTGCCTCGTGCCGGTGTACGCGCTCGACGGCCAGGAGGTCGTCACCGCCGAGGGCCTCGGATCCGTCGACGACCTGCACCCCGTGCAGGAGAAGCTCGCCGAAGCCGGCGGATCCCAGTGCGGCTACTGCACCCCTGGCTTCGCCTGCAGCATGGCCGGCGAGTACTACCGAGCCGATCGGGCTCCGGCCCCTGAGCGTGCCGAAGAGCACGACGCTTCGACGGGCTCGACGACCGAGTGCCCGGCGCCTGAGCTTGTCGAAGGGCACGATCCGGAGCACGGCCCGAACGGCTTCGACCTTCACGCGCTGAGCGGCAACCTGTGCCGCTGCACCGGGTACCGCCCGATCCGCGATGCCGCCTACACGCTCGGTTCGCCCGAGGCCGACGACCCGCTGCAGCAGCGGCTCGCACAGCCCGCCCCCGAGCCGGTCGCAACCGACGCCGAGGTCGACGGGGCGCGCTTCGTCCGCCCTGCGACGCTCATCGATGCCCTGCGGATCCTACAGGACGAGAAGGATGCTCTGCTCGTCGCCGGCTCCACCGACTGGGGCGTCGAGGTGAACATCCGCGGCCGCCGCGCGCCGCTCGTCGTCGCGATCGAACAGCTCCCCGAGCTGCGCACGCTGAAGATCGAAGACGATGTCGTCGAGATCGGCGCCGCCCTCCCGCTCTCCGAAGTGGAGAAGCGCCTGGAGGGGCGCATCCCCCTGCTCGCCCAGCTCTTCCCGCAGTTCGCCTCCCGCCTCATCCGCAACCGCGGCACGTTCGGCGGCAACCTCGGCACCGGATCCCCGATCGGCGACACCCCGCCGGCGCTGCTCGCCCTGCATGCGAGCGTCGTGCTCGCCTCACTGGCCGAGGGCGGGTCCGGCGTCGTGCTGCGCGAGGTCGACCTGGCCGACTACTTCACCGGTTACCGGCAGACCGTCAAGCACCCCGATGAGCTCATCAAGGCCATCCGGATCCCGCTGCCGCTCGCGACCACGACCGCCTTCCACAAGATCGCCAAGCGCCGCTTCGACGACATCTCCAGCGTCGCCATCGCCTTCGCGCTCGACATCGACGGCGGCATCGTGACCGGCGCGACCATCGGCCTCGGCGGTGTCGCCGCCACTCCGCTGCGCGCCCGTGCCACCGAGGACGCGCTGATCGGCAAGCCCTGGAACATCGCCACCGTGAAGGCGGCCGCCGAGATCCTCCGCGGCGAGGGCACGCCGATGTCCGACCACCGCGCCAGCAGCGAATACCGCTCGCTCATGCTCAACACCGCGCTGCTCAAGCTCTACAGCGCAACCGTCATCGAATCGAAGGAGGTGTCGGCATGAGCACTCTCGCCGACCGCCCGGAGAACCCCGTCGTCGGCCAGCGGGCCGCGCACGAGAGCGCTGCCCTGCACGTCACGGGTGCGGCGATGTACACCGACGACATCGCGGAGCAGACCGCAGGCGTGCTCACCGCCTGGCCCGTGCAGTCCACGAACGCGCACGCGAAGGTCACGATCGACGTGTCAGGCGCCTACGAGGTGCCCGGCGTCGTGCGGGTGCTGACCGCTGAGGACGTGCCGGGTCTGAACGACGCGGGCATCCGCAACGACGAGCCGCTGTTCCCGAGCGAGGCGATGTTCTACGGGCACGCCCTGGTCTGGGTGCTCGGCGAGACGCAGGAGGCCGCGCGCCTCGGCGCGGAGCGCGTCACGGTGGAGTACGAGCCGCTGCCATCGCTCATCACGGTGCAGGACGCGCTCGACGCGCAGTCCTTCCAGGGCACCCCGCGCACCGTGCAGCGCGGCGACGCCGCCGCGGGCCTCGCCGGATCCGCTCACGTCTTCGAAGGCGTGACCGAGTTCGGCGGCCAGGAGCACTTCTATCTGGAGACGCACGCATCCTTCGCGATCCGCGACTCCGAGGGGCAGTACTTCATCCAGTGCTCCACGCAGCACCCCACCGAGACCCAGGATCTGGTCTCGCACGTGCTCGGGATCCCCGCGAACGAGATCACGGTGCAGTGCCTGCGCATGGGCGGAGGGTTCGGCGGCAAGGAGATGCAGCCGCACGGTTTCGCGGCGATCGCGGCCCTCGGCGCCAAGCTCACCGGACGCCCGGTGCGGCTGCGCCTGAACCGCACGCAGGACATCACGATGACCGGCAAGCGGCACCCGTTCCACATCGCGTGGAAGGTCGGCTTCGATGAGAACGGGCTGCTGCAGGCGCTCGACACGACCCTCACCTGCGACGGCGGCTGGTCGATCGACCTGTCCGAGCCGGTGCTGGGCCGCGCGCTCTGCCACCTGGACAACTCCTATTGGATCCCCAACGTGCACGCGTACGGGCAGATCGTGAAGACCAACAAGACCTCGAACACGGCCTACCGCGGGTTCGGCGGCCCGCAGGGCGTCTTCCTCATCGAGGACATCCTGGGTCGGATCGCCCCGCAGCTGGGCATCGATCCGCTCGAACTGAGGCGGCGCAACTTCTACCAACCAGGACAGAGCACGCCGTACGGCCAGGTCGTGAAGGACGCGGGCCGGCTCGAGACGATCTGGGGTCAGCTCTCGGAGGAGGCATCCGTCGCGGAGCGCCGCGTCGAGATCGCCGAATTCAACGCGTCGAGCCCGCACGCGAAGCGCGCCCTGTCGATGACCCCGATCAAGTTCGGCATCTCGTTCAACTTCGCCGCATTCAACCAGGCCGGCGCCCTCGTGCACATCTACAAGGACGGCTCGATCCTCGTCAACCACGGCGGCACCGAGATGGGCCAGGGCCTGCACACCAAGATGCTGCAGGTCGCCGCGACCGCGCTCGGCGTCGACCTGCATCAGGTGCGCCTCGCGCCGACCCGCACCGACAAGGTGCCGAACACGTCGGCCACGGCGGCATCCTCGGGCGCCGACCTCAACGGCGGCGCGGTGAAGAACGCGTGCGAGCAGATCCGTGATCGGCTCGCGAAAGTCGCGGGGCGCATGCTCGGCGTCGATGAGCGCGACGTGCGCTTCGGCGGCGGCTTCGTGACCGCGCTCGGCGCACCGGTGAACCGCGTCTCCTGGGGCGAGGTCGTCAAGGCGGCGTACTTCCAGCGCGTGCAGCTGTTCGCCGCCGGCTACTACCGCACCGAGGGCCTGCACTGGAATCCGGAGATCATGCAGGGATCCCCGTTCAAGTACTTCGCGTACGGCGCCGCGGCGACCGAGGTCGAGGTGGACGAGTTCACGGGCGCCTACCGGGTGCGCCGTGTCGACATCGTGCACGACGTGGGCGACTCGCTCTCCCCGATGCTCGACATCGGACAGATCGAGGGCGCCTACGTGCAGGGCGTGGGGTGGCTGACCCTCGAGGAGCTGCGCTGGGACGAGTCGGACGGCCCGAACCGCGGTCGTCTGCAGACCCAGTCCGCCTCGACGTACAAGCTGCCGAGCTTCTCCGAGATGCCGGAGGAGTTCCACGTGCGCCTGTTCGAGAACGCGCGAGAGGAGGGCGCCGTCTACGGATCCAAGGCCGTGGGCGAGCCGCCGTTCATGCTCGCGTTCAGCGCTCGCGAGGCCCTGCGAGACGCCGTGGCGGCCTTCGGTCCGGCCGGCCACTCGGTCGACCTGGCCTCCCCCGCGACCCCCGAGGCCGTGTTCTGGGCCGTCCGCACCGCCCAGGAGGCGTCCGCCGCGGCGTCGAGCGCGGGCTCGTCCGAGACCCAGACTCCGGTTTCCGCCCCCGCCGAAGACCGTCCGCTCGTCTCCACCGCCGGCGACTGACCCACCCACTTCCGAGTCGTCCCCGCCAGCGCACGCTATGGGGTCCGCTGATGGGGACGACCCGGAAGTAGAAGCACAACGAAGGAGCATTGTGGACTGGCTGGACGCGCTGCAGGATCTGCGGTCGCAGCGGATCCCCGCGGTGATCGTGACCCTGGCGACAGTCCGCGGCCATGCCCCGCGCAACGGCGGCGCCAAAATGGTGGTCGCTCCGACCTCCGTCCACGGGACGGTCGGCGGAGGCAACCTCGAGCAGACCGCGATCGAGCAGGCGCGGCGGATGCTCGCCGACGGGTCCGCCGAACCCGAGCTGCTCACGCTCACGCTGAGCGACAAGGCCGTCACCGAATACGGTGTGCAGTGCTGCGGAGGAGAGGTCACCATGCTGCTCGAGCCGATCAGGGTCACCCCGGCCGTCGCCGTGTTCGGGCTGGGCCACGTGGGCCTCGAGCTCGCGCGCATCCTCGCCCGGCACGAACTCGACCTCGTGCTCGTGGACTCGCGGGAGGAGATGCTCGCGGAGCACCGGATCGGGATCCCCGGACAGCGCGGCCCGCTCGGCGACGCCGTGGCGCGGGTGCACCTCGTGCACGCCCCCGTGCCCGAGGCGGCGCTCGCGGATCTGACCCCCGGCGCGCACGTGTTGGTCATGACGCACGACCACGTCGAGGACCTCGCGATCGTCGACCAGGCGCTGCGTACGGCGGATCTCGGATCCATCGGCCTGATCGGATCCGCCTCGAAGTGGGCGCGTTTCCGTAAGAAGCTGCACGAGCTGGGCCAGACCGAAGAGGACCTCTCCCGCGTCACGACCCCGATCGGGATCCCCGAGGTCGCGGGCAAGCAGCCCGCCGTGATCGCGGTGAGCGTCGCGGCCCGGATCCTGCAGCTCATCGACGAAGCCGCCCCCGCCGAGTAGGCGTCCCACCCGCGTCGCCGCTGCGACGCCCCCTCTCTTCGCGAGAACCTACTCTCTTCGCGAGAACTTATTGAACACGTTCAGTTCATCCGCTATCGTCGTCCCATGACCGAGATCTCGCACCGTCCGACCGTCGCGATCGCCTCCGCCGAGATCGCCGCCCCGCCCTACGACGCCGACGACGTGCGGCAGCTGTTCGACCGCATGGCGGCCTCGTACGACCGGATGAACGTCGCCCTCTCGCTGGGCTTCGCCACCCTGTGGCGGCGGCAGCTGCTCGGCCTGGTGGGAGCCAGCGGATCCCCCCGCCGCGTGCTCGACCTGATGAGCGGGCGAGGCGAGACCTGGACGGAGATCGAACGCCGCCTCCCGCAGGCCGAGATCACGGCGGTCGACTTCTCCGCGCAGATGATGGCGCACGCCGAGACGCGCAGCCGCGCCCGCTTCGGCGGACGGGTGCGACTGCGCCAGGAGGACGCGCTGAACGGAACGGCCGAGCGCGCGTCCTTCGACGTCGTCGTGAGCGCCTACGGCCTGAAGACGTTCGATGCCCCGCAGCTGGAGCGCCTCGCATCCGAGGTCGCGCGGGCGCTGCGACCCGGCGGATCCTTCGCCTTCATCGACGTCACGGAGCCCGCCTGCCGAGCGCTGCGGATCGCCTACCTCGCGTACCTGCGCTGGATCGTCCCGCTTGCCGGGATCCTGCTGCTCTCCGATCCGACCGAGTATCGGATGCTGCACCGCTATCTCGAAGGTTTCGGAGACGGATCCCGCGCCGTCGAGGCCTTCCAGGCGGAGCCCGGCCTGCACGTCGAGGTGCGGCGGCACTTCTTCGGCTGCGCGACGAGCATCAGCGGACGGAGGGCCTGACCGCGCGCCGCAACCCCGCATGTCGGTGGCCCTTCGCATACTGGCCGGATGACGCGCGACCGCTTCCTGCCGATCCATGACCCGGAGCTCCTCGCCGCGGGCGAGCGCGTGCTGGGCGCGGAGTTCCGCGCGATGAGCGAGCGCGTGCTCGCGGTGAGTGCGCTGACCTCGCGCCTCAACCTGCTGCCCTTCGACGACGAGGCGGGGCGCGCGGCCCTTTTCGAGGAGATCCTCGGAGGCCCCCTTCCGCCGCGCCTCACGATCTATCCGCCGTTCTACACCGACCACGGACTGCGGCTCGAGCTCGGCGAGCGCGTCTTCATCAACCAGGGCTGCACGTTCCTCGACTTCGCCGGCATCCGGCTGGGCGATGGCGTGATGGTGGGACCGAAGGCCACGTTCATCACGGTAGGACACCCCGTCGACCCCGAGGAGCGGCGGCAGTACCTTTCCGGTGCACCGATCCTCGTCGAGGACAACGTCTGGATCGGCGCGGGCGCGACGATCCTGCCTGGTGTCACGATCGGCCGGGACGCCGTCATCGCGGCGGGCGCGGTCGTCGCCGACGACGTCCCCGCCCGCTCGCTCGTCGCGGGCCCGAAGGCGGCCGTGCTCCGGAGCTGGTGACAGGCCGTTCCTTCGCGGTGCCCTACCCGCCGATCGACGCGCGCCCCTCGACGAGCGGACAGGTGAAGACCTCGCGCTCACCGAGTCCGACCCGGTTGATGTAGCGGACCACGATCGCGTACGACGCGAACAGCCCGGTCTCCGTGTACGGCACGCCCTGCTGCCCGCAGTACGCCCTGACGAGCGGCGCGGCGCGACGCAGATGAGGCCGAGGCATGGACGGGAACAGGTGATGTTCGATCTGGTGGTTCAGCCCGCCCATCGCGACGTCGAGGATCCACGGACCGCGGATGTTGCGGCTCATCATCACCTGACGCCGGAAGAAGTCCAGCGTCACGTCGTGAGGGACGATCGGCATGCCCTTGTGATTGGGGGCGAACGCGATGCCCATGTAGAAGCCGAACAGGCCGAGCTGGACCGTCAGGAACACGAATGCGATCCCCGGCGACAGCACCAGGAAGACGAGGGTCAGATAGCCGATCATCCGAACGGCCAGGAATCCGATCTCCACCCCGCGATGCTCCAGGCGGTCGCGCGTGAAGACGCGTCGGATGCTGGATGCGTGCAGGGAGAGCCCCTCGAAGAGCAGGATCGGGAAGAAGAGCAGCCCCTGATGCCCCCGCAGCCACGTTCCGACCGGCCCTCCGTGCCGCGCCGCCGACTCGGCGGTGACGGTGATGACCGGGAGCTCGATATCGGGATCGGCCCCGAGCTTGTTCGGGTTGGAGTGATGGCGCGTGTGCTTGTGCCGCCACCATCCGTAGCTCATCCCCACGAGCAGATCACCCAGGATCAGGCTGGTCCAGTCGTTCCAGCGCCCCGAGACGAAGATCTGCCGATGCGCGGCGTCATGCCCGAGGAAGGCGATCTGAGTGAACACGATCGCGAGCACGGCAGCGGTGAACAGCTGCCACCAGGAGTCTCCGATGCGCGCGAAGACGAGCAGGCAGGCCGCCATCGTGAGGGGTGCGGCGACGAGCTTCGACCAGTAGTAGCCGTAACGTCGGCGCAGCAGCCCGCGCTGACGGATCTGCTGCGCCAGATCCGTATACGTGCTCTGCTGCGCGTGAGGCCCCCTGCGCGGGTGGGTGCGCAGGACGGGGCCGAGATCGTCCATGATTCCCTCTCCTTCTCCTCCGGCCGTCTCTTCCGGCCTTCTCCTCCCGGCGGCTCACCCGAGGGCAGAGCCGCACCCGTCGATCCCGCCGGAGATGTACCACTCGTCGTCGACGACCGCGGCGGGCCGGCGCTCGAACACGACCGACTCGGCCAGACACGCGACGGCGGCGGCTCTGGCCTGCTCCCGATCGGACGCGTCGTGGAGTCGGTGCGCCGCGATCTCACGCTCCGCGATGAGCGCGATGCTGATCTGGGCGAGCAGATCGGCGATGACGGTCGCGAGGCCGTCGCGAAGCTCCTCGAGGTTCGTGTTCGCCATTTCCAGCCGACGATCGGTGACGCGCAGTTCCACCGTGGGAAAACCGTGGGCGGAGAGCCTGGCCCGCGTCTCATGACCCTGGATCGCAGCGATCTCCGCGCGATCGGCCTTTCGCGTGAACACCGCTTCGACGGTGTAGCGGTCCGGAGCGTCGGGGGTCATCAGCGTCGCCGGAAGCGACCCGACCAGCACCGAGTTCAGACCCAGCAGGTCGGGGACCGGCTCCGTCTTCGCGAAATGTGCGTTCATGTACGGACGTTACGCCCGGTGCCTGTGCACGCTCACAGGCAGCGGTCGCCTCACACCTCCCGACGGAGGGTTCTCAGATGTCCGTATGGCGGAATTAAAAGTTCACTATGCGGAGGAAATATTTGCCGTCCCGGTGGATCCTCGGTATCATCGTCGCAGGCCTAGGCGGGTTGCGACAGCAGAACCATCTACCGGGCATCCCAGGCGGTGACGCCGTGGATTGTGACCCGGGGTTCCTCCCTCGCCACAGGCCCGATGCATCGCCCTTGATCAGGCGCCGATGGCCGGCACCTGAATGAGGAAGGTGCCCCATTCTGGATCGCATCCACGAGTACGCCGAGTGCTTCGCCGACCCGGATCGATGGGCGGTCGCGACGATCGTCGAGGTGTCAGGATCCGTCCCCCGCCCCGCCGGCACGTCGATGGCGGTGCGCGACGACGGCCGCACGATCGGATCCGTCTCGGGCGGCTGCGTCGAAGGAGCGGTCGTCGACGCCGCACTCGCGTGCCTCGAATCCGGCACGACCGAGCTGCACTCCTTCGGCTACGCCGACGACGACGGCATCTCGATCGGCCTGATGTGCGGCGGCGACGTGCGCGTGCTGGTGCAGCCGCTGCGCACCTTCGGCGCTGCTGAGCCCGCGAACCGCGCACACCTCGTTCGCGACCTGCCGCTGCACGACACCACGGCCGGCTCGCTCCTCACTGCGGAGGGGCTCGGGATCACGCTCCGCACGGACGCGCTCTGCACGGCCTTCGACCAGGACGAGCTGCCCGACGAGCTCCTGCGGGCCGCGGGGAACGCCGTCGAGCGGATCCGGGCGGCGCTGCGCGCCGGCGGCACGCACGTGGTCGACGTGACCGACCGCACGACACCGGAGTGCCCGGTCGTGCGACGTCTGCTGATCGAGTCGACCGCGACGCCCGCACGGCTCCTCATCTACGGCGCGAACGACTTCTCCGCAGCGCTCGCGCAGGCGGCGGCCGCGCTCGGCCGACACGTCACGGTGTGCGACGCGCGGCCCGTGTTCGCCACCCGCGCCCGCCACCCCGGCGCGCACGAGGTCGTGCTGATGCACCCGGCCGAGCACTTCGCCCAGGAGCTCGCCGCAGGCCGCATCGACGGCCGGACCGCGATCGTGATGCTCACGCACGACCCGCGCTTCGACCTGCCGGTGCTCGACGCCGCGCTGCGCCACGAGGTCGCCTACATCGGCGCGATGGGATCCCGCGTCACGCACGACAAGCGCATCCAGGAGCTGCGCGCCGGAGGGCTCACCGCCGCGCACCTCGGCCGGCTGCACTCCCCGATCGGCCTGGACCTGGGCGCGCGCACCCCGGCCGAGGTCGCGGTGTCGATCCTCGCCGAGCTGATCCTCGTCGAGTCGGCCGCGCGGGCAGAATCGGGATCCGCACCCGTGGGCRCACCGCCGACGCGGACCGGATCCGACTCGCCTCCCGCAGGCGCACCGCCGAGGCGGGCCGGATGGCGTCCTGCCCCGCCCGCGCGGCTGCGCCCCGCCCCGCCCGCGCGGCTGCGCGACACCGCCGGCGACGTGCACGACGATGCGCGGCGGAGCGCCGAGCACGTGGCCGCCGCCCCTGCCGAGGCGCGCGGGCCGGAAGCGGCACGAGACCACGGCGCCGTGCTGACCGGCCGCAGCTGTGCCGCGACGCCGAGACGCACCGCGGCGGCCGAGGAGGCTCTGGCATGGATGTGACGAGCGTGGACGAAGTGCTGATGTGCGCGGATCCGCAGCAGTGGCGGCCGGGCGATTCCTGGCTCGCCGGTGGCACCGTCATCTTCTCCTACGGCACCGACATCACCCGCGGCGCCCCCACCCGGCTGCTCGACATCACCGGCGCCGGCTGGCCCCCGCTCACCTGGCATCACCCACCTTCGAGTCGTCCCCATGAGCGCACCCCAGAGGGTCCCCTGACAGGGACGACTCGAGAAGTGGGGGGCGCGGCGTCGCTGGAGATCGCGGCGACGTGCCGGATCGCGGAGCTGCGCGCCCTCGCGGACGAGCCGTTGCCGGGGGGCATGCCGCGGGCGGCGCTGCCGGGGCTGGATCTGATCCCGCCGGCCTGCGACTCCTTCGTCGCATCGTGGAAGATCTGGAACGTCTCGACCGTGGGCGGCAACGTCGCGACCGGGCTCCCCGCCGGGCCGATGATCTCGCTGCTCAGCAGCTGGGACGCGACCGCGCTGATCCTCTGCCCGGACGGATCCGTACGGCGCACGCCCGTGGCCGAGCTCATCGTCGGCCCCGCCCGCACCCGGCTCGCCGACGGCGAGCTGATCCGCAGCTTCCTCGTGCCGGGCGCCTCCCTCGCGCAGACGCCGGCGTTCCGTCGCATCTCGCTCACCGAGCGCGGGCGCTCCGCCGCCCTGCTGATCGGGCGGCGGACCTCGGTGTCGTCGCTGCGGCTCACCGTCACGGCGTCGACGTTCCACCCGCTCGTGCTCGACCTGATGGCGGATCCGTGTGCCATCGCCCGACGCGAGACCGCCGGACTCGCGGTGCACGCCGACGGCACCGCCGCCGGACTCGCAGTCCGTGCCGACGGCGCCGCCTGGCGCGACGCGATCGACGCCGCGGTCGGCCGCACACGGGGCTGGTACGACGACATCCACGGCGAACCTGCCTGGCGGAGGCTGATGACGCACCGCCTCGGGGAGGAGATCCTCGCCGAACTGCTGCCGGAGTCCGCCTCCGGCGTCGACGACGCGATCGGGCGGACCACCGGCGACCTGCATATCGAGAGGAGCACCCGATGAGCGCCACCCTCACCCCTCGCTCGCAGCGCGAGACACCAGATTCTGCACCAGACACCGCGGCTGCCCTGGTGTCTCACGCAGAACGTGGTGTTTCGCGGGGATCCGACGCCAGCGGACCGTCCGCGACCGTCGATGGCCGCACGGTCGCGGTCACCCCCGAGCCCGGACAATGCCTGCGCACCTGGCTGCGCGATCAGGGGTCGTACGGCGTGAAGAAGGGCTGCGACGGCGGGGACTGCGGCGCCTGCACCGTGATCGTCGACGGCGATCCCGTGCACAGCTGCGTGTACCCCGCGCACCGCGCCGCCGGCCGGGACATCGTCACCGCGCAGGGCCTCGGCACCCCCGAGGATCCGCACCCGGTGCAGGAGCGATTCCGCCGCGCGGCCGGCTTCCAGTGCGGGTTCTGCACCGCGGGCATGGTGTGCACGGTCGCCTCGATGCCCGCGGGCGCCGAGGACGACCTCGGCCGCACGCTCAAGGGCAACATCTGCCGGTGCACCGGGTACCGCGCGATCGAGGACGCCGTGCGGGGCACCGTGAACATCGACGACCGCGCCGGCGGCGTGGGCCGTGCCACGGGAGCCCCCGCCGCGGCCGGAGTCGTGACCGGCACCGTCCGCTACACGATGGACGTCGACCCGGCCGAGCTCCCCTCCCCGATGCTGTACGCCGCTGTCGTGCGCAGCCCGCACGCGCACGCCCGCGTCGTCCGGGTCGATGCGGCCCGCGCCCTGGCAGCGACCGGCGTCGTGCGCGTGCTCAGCCGCGATGACGCGCCGACCACCGTGTTCTCCACGGCGCAGCATGAGATCGAGGCCGACGACCCGTATGACACCCGCGTGTTCGACGAGTACGTGCGGTTCATCGGACAGCGCGTGGCACTGGTCGTGGCGGAGTCGCAGCGGGCGGCGGACCGCGCCGCGCGCCTCGTCGACGTCGAGTACGACGTCCTGCCCGCGAACACGGATCCGGAGCTCGCCGATGCCGCCGGAACGGTCGCGCTGCACGGCGCGGCCTCCCCCGCCGGGCAGCGCGCGCACGCGGCGGGCGGATCCGTGCCCGACCCGGAAGGCGTCGCCCGTGCCGAGGCCAACATCGTCATGGAGATGAGCTCCGAAGTCGGAGACCTCGAGGCCGAGCTCGCCGCGAGTCACGTCGTCGAGGAGCGCACCTTCCATACCCACCGCGTCTCGCACACCGCTCTGGAGACGCACGGGTCCATCGCCTGGCAGGATCCGGACGGCCGCTTCGTCGTGCGCAGCAGCACCCAGGTGCCGTTCCTCGCGCGGCGAACGCTCGCCCGGATCTTCGGCATCGACAAGGATCGGCTGCGCGTCTACTCCGCCCGCGTCGGCGGCGGCTTCGGCGGCAAGCAGGAGGTGTTCACCGAGGACCTGGCCCTGCTGGCCGCGATGGCGACCGGCCGGCCGGTGCGCGTCGAGTTCTCGCGCAAGGAGGTGCTGACCGCGACGAGCGTGCGGCATCCGTTCCGCATCCGGGTGCGCATGGGCGCGACCGCGGACGGCCGGATCACGGGCATCGGAGTCGACGTGCGCTCCAACACGGGCGCGTACGGCAACCACGGGCCCGGCGTGATGTTCCACGGCGTGGGCGAATCGATCGCCCTGTACCGCGCGGCCGCGAAGAAGATCGACGCCGACGTCGTCTACACCAACACCGTTCCCTCCGGCGCGTTCCGCGGCTACGGCCTCAGCCAGATGATCTTCGCGATCGAGTCGACCGTCGACGAGATCGCCCGCCGGCTGGGGATGGATCCGCTCGCGTTCCGCACGGCGAACCTCATCGGGCCGGACGACGCCATGATCGCCGCGCACGAGGAGCCGGACCTCATCATCGGCAGCTACGGCCTCGACGAGTGCGTGCGGATCGTGCGCGACGGCCTGGCGCGCGACAAGGAGGAGGACCGTGCCGCGCTCGGCCCCGGCTGGCGACTCGGGGAGGGATCCGCGGTCGCGATGATCGCCACGGTCCCCCCGCGCGGGCACCATTCGCACACCGTGATCCGGCTCCAGGCGGACGGGGCGTTCGGTCTCGACGTCGGCACGGCGGAGTTCGGCAACGGCACCTCCACGGTGCATCAGCAGATCGCCGCGACCGTGCTGCAGACGACGACCCGCGCCGTGCGGCTGCGCCAGTCCGACTCGGATCTGGTGCCGCACGACACAGGCGCCTTCGGCTCGACCGGAACCGTCGTCGCGGGGCGGGCCACGCACGCCGCCGCGACCGCCCTGGCCGAGCGCATCCTGTCCCGCGCGGCGGATCTGCTCGACGCGCCGGTCGCCGAGTGCGTGCTCACCGGCGCGCGGGTGATCCGCGGCGAGCACTCGGTCGGCCTGGCCGAGATCGCCGCCGACGCGGAACGCCGGGGCCAGCCCCTCGAGGAGAAGGGGTACTGGGGCGGCACGCCGCGGTCCGTCGCGTTCAACGTGCAGGGTTTCCGCGTCGCGATCAACGAGGGCACGGGGGAGCTGCGGATCCTGCGGTCGATCCACGCCGCCGACGCCGGTGTCGTGGTCAACCCCGAGCAGTGCCGGGGTCAGGTCGAGGGCGGCATCGCTCAGGGCATCGGCGCCGCGCTGCATGAGATCGTGCGCGTGGACGACGACGGCACCGTGGTGTCGGACATCCTGCGGCAGTACCACGTGCCGACGTTCGCGGACATCCCGCGCTCCGAGGTGCACTTCGCGCAGACCTCCGACGTGCTGGGCCCCCTCGGCGCCAAGTCGATGAGCGAGTCGCCGTTCAACCCCATCGCCCCGGCGCTGGCCGCGGCCCTCCGCGACGCGACCGGCATCCGCCTGACCACGACGCCTTTCACACGCGACCGGATCCACGCGGCGATCCTGGAACGAGACGACGCGGAGGGGACCCGATGACGACGCGCGCCCGCCACGCGATCGTGCTCGCGGCGGGACGCGGCACGCGCCTCGGCCGCGGACCCAAGGCGCTCCTGCCATGGAACGGCGAGGTGCTCGTCACCCGCGCCGCCCGGGCCGCGGCCGAGGCCGGCTGCAGCGTCACCGTCGCGGTCGGCCCCGCCGCCCGTACGGCGCGCAGCTGGCTCCGCGTCCGCTGCCCGGCCGCGCACGTGGTCGAGGTGCACGACGCGCGGCTGGGCATGTCCGCCTCGCTGCGCGCGGCCGTGCTGCCGCTCCTCGTGACCGACGCCCCGCCCCATGCCGTGGTCGTGCTACTCGTGGATCAGCCGGGTGTCGACGCCTCCGTGATCCGGCGTCTGTTCGCGGCCCAGGTGCCGGGACGCGTCGCCCGCGCGATGTGGCACGGCGTCCCGGGAAACCCCGTGGTGTTCGGCACCGGAGAGCTGTGCTCCGCCGCGGCCCTCGCCGAGGGCGACGCCGCGGCCCGGGCGTGGATCGCGCGGAACCGCCACCTCGTCGACGACGTGGAGTGCGGAGACCTCGGCCGCGGCGACGACATCGACGAGCCCTCCGACCTCGCCTCCTGGCCCGAGTTGCGGGTACCCCGCTGATCATGCCGGTGGGCCGGCTGGCACCCGCCGAGGTCAGCGACGCGGCACACTCCGAATGCAGGACCGCTCCGCCATCTGCAGGACCGCCGGCCGCCCGCGGGCGCGGGTGACGGGGGAATCCGGGAGCGCGCCGCCTCAGGCGAGCCGCAGATCCTGCATTCGGGGACGGAGGTCCTGCATTTGACGCGAATCGGCCCCGAGCACGCCGAAGCCCCCGACCCGCACACGCGGATCGGGGGCTTCGAACGACGGCTCAGTGACTGAGGATCTGCTCCACCGGTCCGCGCACGAAGTAGAGCGCGAACCCGGCGGCGACGATCCACATCAGCCAGTGGACCTTCTTCGCCCGCCCGGACAGGACGTTGATGAGCGCCCACGAGATGCAGCCGACGCCGATGCCGTTGGCGATCGAGTAGGTCAGCGGCATCGTCACGATCGTGAGGAAGGCCGGGAGGGCGACCGCGAAGTTGGTGAACTTGATCTCGCGGATCTGTCCCATCATCATCGCGCCGACGATCACGAGCGCAGCGGATCCGACCTCGATCGGCACCACGAGCGTGAGCGGCGTCAGGAACATCGACAGCAGGAACAGCACGCCGACCACGAGAGAGGCGAGGCCTGTGCGAGCGCCCTCGCCGATGCCGGAGGCGCTGTCGACGTAGACCGTGTTCGACGAGGTCGAGGTCATGCCGCCGGCGACGGCGCCGAAGCCCTCGACGACGAACGCGGAGCGCAGCCGCGGGAACGTGCCGTCCTTGTAGGCCAGGCCCGCGTTCTTCGCGAGACCGGTCATCGTGCCCATCGCGTCGAAGAAGTTCGAGAACACCAGGGTGAAGACCAGCATCGTCGCCGACAGGGCGCCGACGCGACCGAAGGCGCCGAACAGGTCGAACTGCCCCACCAGGCTGAAGTCCGGGATGGTGACGAGCGAGCTCGGCAGCTCCGGGATCGTCATGTGCCAACCGTTCGGATCCTTGAAGGAGGGACCGAGCTGCAGCACCGCCTGGGCGATGAGCGCGACGATCGTGGTCGCGACGATGCCGATCAGGATGCCGCCCGGAACCTTCCGCGCCACCAGGATGCCGATGACGACGAGCCCCAGCAGGAAGATGAGCGTCGGGACGGAGGTGATGGATCCGTCGTTGCCGAGCTGCACCGGCGGACCGCCGGGGCCCGCGGTGCGGTTGACGAAGCCCGAGTCGACGAAGCCGATGAAGGCGATGAACAGACCGATGCCGACGGTGATCGCGGCCTTGAGCGGCTGCGGCACGGCATGGAAGATCGCGGTCCGGATGCCGGTGGCTCCGAACAGCACGATCAGGATGCCGTTGATCACCACGAGCCCCATGGCCTCGGCCCAGGTCACCTGGCCGACGACCGCGACCGCGAGGAAGGAGTTGATGCCCAGACCCGCCGCGAGAGCGAAGGGCAGCCGTGCGATGACGCCGAACAGGATCGTCATGACGCCGGCCGTGAGGCCGGTCGCCGCGCCGATCTGCGCCGCATCCAGGGCGTGGCCCGCGACATCCTTCGTGCCGCCGAGGATCAGCGGGTTCAGGATGACGATGTAGGCCATCGTGACGAAGGTCACGATGCCGCCTCGGATCTCACGACCGACGGTCGACCCGCGGCGGGTGATGCTGAAGAACCGGTCAAGACCGTTCTTGGGTTCGACCTCGACCGTCGAGGTGGCGCCGGTCTTCAAGGGAGGAAGAGTCTCCTCCTGACGGGAGAACAGGGCCGTGGCCTCGTTCTCGGGTGTTCCCTCTGCTTCGGGGGTGGGAGTGGGGGACGTCATTGTCTTCTCCTGGATTCGTCGGGTCGGGTCAGTACTCGGTACGGGTGGTGGTGAGGTTCCATTCGGTGAAGGGCGCGACGCGCTCCTCGGCGGGCAGTTCGATGTCGGAGACCGGCATGAGCGCCTTGTCCTCCGGTCCCCCCTCGAAATAGCGGTAGAAGACCGCGTCGTCGAAGCCGGCGTCCGCCGCGTCGTCGCGGTTGGCCGCGAAGTACACGCGGTCCACGCGCGCCCACAGCGACGTGGCGAGACACATCGGGCACGGCTCGCAGCTCGTGTAGAGGGTGGCGCCGGAGAGGTCGAAGGTGCCGAGCTGCTGGCAGGCGTTGCGGATCGCGGTCACTTCGGCGTGCGCCGAGGGATCGAGGTTCGCGGTCACCCGGTTGACCCCTTCGAAGACCCGGCCGTCGGCCGAGACGATGAGGGCGCCGAACGGGCCTCCGGCGTTTCGGACGTTGTCCGTGGCGAGGGCGACGGCCTGAGCGAGATACTCGGCGGGCGTGGCCGGCGCAGCGGACGAGGGCGCACTGCTGTCAGAAGGCACACTGGTGCTGTTCATGGAGAGCTTCCTTGCTGTCGTCGCAGTGATACGGCTTCCGGTCAGACCCTTCGTCGGGCCCTTCCTCGAGATAAGTACGTCGAACCGCTAGGTTGTCATCCCGCCTCCGGCCGTTGATACGGCCTCGGGTTGAAATGACAGTAACAGCGTTCCTTTGCCAGGTCCATGGTTTTTTGGAACCTGGATTCCACATTGTGATATTCCGTGTTGCTTCTCCGCATTCGCGGCGCTATGGTCGTCGCCATGACGCATTTTCGGATCCGCGAGGCTGCCGGCCTTCTGGGCGTCAGCGATGACACCGTGCGCCGCTGGGCCGCGGACGGCATCCTGACCCTGTCCACCGACGCGACGGGCCACCAGGTCGTGCCCGGTGCCGAGCTCGCCGAACGAGCCCAGGCACTGGCGAGCGAACCGGATCCGGGCGACAACGTGCTGCGCAGCGCGCGCAACCGGTTCGTGGGCCTCGTCACGGCCGTGCGGGTAGAAGGACTGATGGCGCAGATCGAGCTGCAGAGCGGTCCGCACCGCATCGTGTCTCTCATGAGCGCCGAGGCCGCCACCGAGCTCGGACTCGAGGTCGGGAGCAAGGCCGTCGCCGTCACCAAGGCCACCATGATGATCATCGAAACCGAAAGGACCGAGTCGCGATGACCCGATCCCCCCTCCCGATCCGCCTGTCCGCGATCGCCGCGACTGCCCTTGCCGCGGTGCTCGCCCTCACCGCGTGCTCCGGCGCGGCTCCGGCCGCGACGCCGACGCCCACCCGCACCGCCGAGGCCTCGACCGTCAGCGGCGAGCTCACCGTGTTCGCCGCGGCGTCGCTGAGCCAGGCGTTCGACCAGATCAGCACGGCCTTCGAGGCGGAGAACCCGAAGGTGCACGTCAACCCGATCACATACGACGGATCCTCGACGCTCGCGACGCAGATCATCGAGGGCGCCCCGGTCGACGTCTTCGCCTCGGCCGATCAGAAGAACATGGACAAAGTCACCCAGGCGGGCCTCGCCGGCGATGCGCCCGTCTTCACGACGAACGTGCTGCAGATCGCGGTCGCCCCCGGCAACCCGCTCAAGGTCACCGATCTCGCCTCGCTCGCGAACCCGGGGCTGAAGCTCGTGCTGTGCGCCCCCGCCGTGCCGTGCGGCAACGCCGCGAAGACGCTGTTCGACACGGCGGGCGTGACCGTGACGCCGGCCAGCGAGGAACAGAACGTGACGGCGGTGCTCGCCAAGGTCAAGGCCGGCGAGGCCGACGCCGGTCTGGTGTACTCGACCGATGTCAAAGCCGCGGGATCCGCCGTGACCGGCATCGCGATCACGGGCGCCGACAAGGCGACCAACAAGTACCCGATCACGGTGCTCAAGGCCTCGAAGAACGCCGAGGCCGCCACCGCGTTCCAGAGGTTCGTGCGGTCGGACAAGGGACAGAAGATCCTCAAGGATCTGGGGTTCGGCGGCGCATGAGCACCGGGGGCCGGAGGGAGCCGCGCGCGATCGGGTCGTCGATGACGGGGCCCGCGCGTGGTGACTCCCCGACCTCGGATGCCGCGCCCGTGCTCCCCGCGCCTGTCCCCCGACGGCGCGGGGAGCACCTGCCCGCCTGGCTGCTGATTCCGGCGGGCATCGCGGTGCTGCTGCTGGTGCTGCCGTTCGTCGCGCTGCTGGTGCGGCTGGACTGGGCGACGGTTCCGGCGGCGATCACGTCTCCCGCAGCGCTCCAGGCGCTCGGGCTCTCCCTGACCACCGCCGCGATCGCGACCGTGGTCTGCGCGATCCTCGGGGTGCCGCTGGCCGTCGCGATGGCCCGCAGCCCCGGCTGGCTGGCCTCGGTGCTGCGCACGCTGACCACCCTTCCGCTCGTGCTGCCCCCGCTCGTCGGGGGCATCGCGCTGCTCGCCCTGCTCGGGCGCAACGGCCTGCTCGGCGGGGCGCTGGCCGTTGCGGGGATCAGGATCCCGTTCACGACCGCCGCCGTGGTGATCGCGCAGGCGTTCGTGGCGCTGCCGTTCCTGGTGATCTCGATCGAAGGCGCGCTGCGCGCGATCGGCACCGAGCACGAGCGGGTCGCGGCAGGTCTCGGCGCGAGCCGCTTCACGGTCTTCCGCCGGGTCACGCTGCCCCTCGCGGCACCGGGGCTCATCGCGGGCACCGTGCTGTGCTTCGCCAGGGCGCTCGGCGAGTTCGGCGCGACCGCCCTGTTCGCCGGCAACGCCGCCGGGGTCACCCGCACCATGCCGCTCGCGATCTACACGGCGTTCAACGGCGCCGGCGTCGAGGAGGACACGGCGATCGCGCTGTCGCTCCTGCTCATCCTCGTCGCCCTCGCGGTGCTCGTGCTGGTGCGCGGATGGCGGGCGGGGGCCGTGCGATGAGGGTCGATCTGCGCGCTCAGCACGGCGGATTCGCGATGACCGCGGCGTTCGAGGCGCGGCCCGGCGAGATCCTCGCGGTGATCGGACCGAATGGATCCGGGAAGTCGACGCTGCTCAACGCGATCGCCGGGATCGTGCCGGCCGCCGGGTCCGTCACGGTCGGCGGCCGCGTGCTCGATGGCCCGGTCGGTCCCGGTGCGGCACGCGGAGTCCATGTCCCCTCGGCGCGGCGTCGCATCGCGCTGCTCGGCCAGCGCCCGCTGCTGTTCCCGCACCTGTCCGTGCGCGAGAACGTGGCGTTCGGGCCGCGCGCGCAGGGCGTTCCGCGCGCCGAGGCCCGTCGTCGCGCGGAGCGACGGCTGGAGGAGGTGGGACTCGGCGGCTTCGCCGCGCGCCGGCCCGCCGAGCTCTCCGGCGGGCAGCAGCAACGGGCCGCGATCGCACGCGCCCTCGCCTCCGAGCCCGATGCGCTGCTGCTGGACGAGCCGTTCGCCGCGCTCGACGCGCCGTCCGCCGCGCAGGCCCGCCGGCTCATCGCCGCCCAACAGGACGAGAACCCCGCGATCCCGATCGTGCTCGTCACGCACGACCCGATGGATGCGCTGATCCTCGCCGCGCGCACGCTCGTGATGCAGGACGGATCCGTGATGCAGAGCGGCAGCACCGCGGAGGTGCTGGGGCATCCGCGTTCGGAGTTCGTGGCCGCGCTCGCCGGGGTGAACCGCCTCGAGGCGGTCGGTGCGGGCGGTGGCGCCGTCGCCGCGGGCGGGCTCCTGCTCCGAGGACGGGGCGATACGCTGCGGGACGGGGCGACCGGCAGCGTCGTGTTCGCGCCGGGATCCGTGCGGGTGGATCCGCCCAYCGGTTCCTGGGGCCTCGGGCCGTCGGTCACTCCGGCCCCCTCCCCGGCGCCGAATTGCTGGACCGGGCGCGTGGCACAGCTCGATCCGATCCCCGGGGGGATCCGGGTGCACACCGCGGAGCACCCAGGCATCGCCGTGGACTGCCCCTCCACGCATGCCGTCAGCCTCGGCCTGCACCCGGGGCAGCGCCTCTCGTTCCGCATCGACGAGGCCGACGTCTCGATCCGAACCGGTCCCTGAGCGAGCGCAGCCAACCGGTCCCTGAGCGAGCGCAGCGAGACGAAGGGCGGTCCCTGACCAAGCGCAGCCAACCGGTCCCTGAGCGAGCGCAGCGAGACGAAGGGCGGCCGGCGGCCTCGTGTTGCGCTGCGCGGATCCCGTCCTCTCGCAGCAGTGCTACGGTTGCCCATCGAAAGGGGGCCGACCGATGACGATCTCGCCGCGATCACTCGAGACCGATGCCGTTCCGGCGCGCGCCGGCTCGTCCCCCGACGTTCCTCCGCGCGCTCGGCGGCTGCCCTCGACCGGCGTTCTCGACACCAGGGATCGCCCGCTGCGCGACCTGCGGATCTCCGTCACTGACCGGTGCAACTTCCGCTGCGTCTATTGCATGCCGCGCGAGGTGTTCGGTCGCGACTACGTATTCCTGGAACGGCATGAACTGCTCACCTTCGAGGAGATCGAGCGGATCGCCCGTGCCGCTCTCGCGAACGGCGTCCGCAAGCTGCGCCTCACCGGCGGGGAGCCGCTGCTACGGCGCGGGATCGAAGAGCTGGTCGCGCGACTGGCCGCCCTGCGTACGCTCGACGGCGCAAAGCCCGAGATCGCGCTGACGACGAACGGATCCGCTCTCGCCGTCAAGGCCGAGGCCCTCAAGGAGGCGGGCGTCGACCGGGTCACCGTGTCGATCGATTCCCTCGACGATCAGCTGTTCCGTCGCATGAACGACGTGGAGTTCCCCGTCGCGCGCGTGCTGCAGGGCATCGACGCCGCGCAAGCCGCCGGGATGCCCGTGAAGCTCAACACCGTCGTCAAGCGGGGACTCAACGACGGCGAGATCCTGAGCCTCGCGGAGCACTTCCGCGGCACGGGTCATGTGCTGCGCTTCATCGAGTACATGGACGTCGGCGCGACCAACGGCTGGAGCCTGGACGAGGTGGTCCCCTCCGCGGAGATCGTCGAGACGATCGACGCCCGGTTCCCCCTCGAGCCCGTCGCCCCCGCGGCCCCCGGCGAGACCGCGAAGCGCTGGCGCTACGTGGACGGATCCGGGGAGATCGGCGTGATCTCCTCGGTCACGAACGCGTTCTGCGGAACGTGCAACCGTGCCCGCCTCTCCACCGAGGGGCGTCTGTTCACGTGCCTGTTCGCGACCGAGGGCCACGACCTGCGCGCACTGCTGCGCGGCGGCGCGGACGATGCAGAGCTCACGGCGACGCTCGCGCGGATCTGGGGCGTGCGCGACGACCGCTACTCCGAAATCCGATCGAGCCTCACCCCCGAGCTGCGCGCCGCCCGCGACCGCATCGAGATGAGCTACATCGGGGGCTGAGCCGGGCTCGCGGGGGCCACCTCCGTCGGCGCCCCCTCTGAGCATCCGCGCCCCCTCCGGGAGTCGCGTCTGCGAGGGGGCCTCGGTGACCAGAGGGGGCGTCGACGCCAGGTGGCGCACCGCGCTCCGCGGGGCACGCCGGCCGTCAGAGTCCGACCCACTCCGAGACGCCGTCGGCATAGTGCTGGCGCTTCCAGATGGGCACGCCGCGCTTGATCTCCTCGACCAGGCGCTCGCATGCCTCGAACGCCTCCTTGCGATGGCCCGCCGACGCGGCCGCGAACAGGGCGACGTCGCCGATCCGGAGGTCGCCGACCCGATGCGCCGCCGCGACGAGCAGGCCCGTCTCCGCCGTCACGCGCTCCACGATCTCCTCGAGGAACCGCTCCGCGTCGGGGTGCGCGCGGTAGTCCAGGGAGCGCACCGCCTGCCCTCCGTCATGATCGCGCACCACGCCGCAGAACATCACGGTGGCGCCGTGCGCGGTGTCGCCGACCGCCGCCCGGATGATCGCCTCGTCCAGGGGCTCGTCGCTGATGATCGCGCGCTCGCTCACTCCGACTCCGTCCGGTCGCTCGGCGCAGAGCCCGCGCCCACGCCCTCGGTCTCGCCGCCGACAGCGGCGAAGGCTCTGATCCCGCCCGCGAGGTAGCGTGCGTCGATGCCGCGTTCGCGCAGCACGCGCACCGCACGCTGCGAGCGCGGGGCCTTCTCGCAGAACACCACGACCGGCCCGTCGCCGAAGATCCCGGGAATCGGCGCACCGCCTTCGAGCGCACCGAGCGGCAGCGCCACAGCCCCCGGGATGCTCCGCAGCAGGGTCTCGTGCGGCTCGCGCACGTCCAGAAGTCGCACGCCGCCCTCGCGCCGCAGCCGCAGCACCTCGGCGGCCGACAGCGCGGAGACGTCCTCGCCCGCGACCGTGCCGCAGAACAGCTCGTAGTCGACCAGCCCGTCCACGGCCGGCGCGTCGTCGGCGCGCTCGAACCCGATCTCGCGGGTGCGCGCGGTGAGCGCGTCGTAGAACAGCACGCGACCGACGAGCGGCTCGCCGATGCCGGTGATGAGCTTGACGACCTCGGTCGCCATGAAGGATCCGATCGCGGTGCACAGGCTCGCCAGCACGCCGCCCAGCTCGCACGACAGCACCTCATCCGCAGCCGGCGGCACGGGGAAGAGGTCGCGGAACCCGGCGTCGGGCACGGCGACGCCGACCTGCCCCTGGAAGCGCAGGATGGATCCCCAGACCAGGGGCTTCCCGGCGAGGCGGGCAGCGTCGTCAGCCAAGTAGCGGGTGGGGAAGTTGTCGCTGCCGTCGATGAGGATGTCGTATTCGGCGAGTATGCCCGGAAGGGTCTCGGCCGTCGCGCGCTCGCGATAGGGACGCACCAGGATCCCCGGATCGATGTCGCGCACGGTGTCGGCGAGCGAGCCGACCTTGGAGCGGCCGATGTCCTCCACGCCGTGGCTGAGCTGGCGATGYAGGTTGGACAGCTCGACCACGTCGTCGTCGATGACGCCGATCGTGCCGACGCCGCTGCCGGCGAGCGCGGGCACGAGAGCACTGCCGAGCCCGCCCGCGCCGATCACGAGCACGCGGGCCGCGCGCAAGCGCCGCTGAGCGATCTCGCCGAAGCCGGGCAGCATGAGCTGGCGGCTGTACCGGGCGATGTGTTCGGGCGGCAGTTCCGGCCCCGGCTCGACGAGCGCGATCATAGGATCGAGTGTACGCGGGGAATGCCCCACGTGACCGCTTGAATTCCATGATGCGGATGCTCCTTTCCGCAGAACGGGCTAGATTGAGGACATGGCCACCATCACCGTGCGGTACTTCGCCGCGGCCGCCGAGGCCGCCGGACGCGATCAGGAGCAGCTGAGCGTCGACGGCCCGGATGCCCTGGCGACCGTGGGCGCGCTGCGCGCCGAGCTGCTCGGGCGGTACGGTGAGCCGATGGCGAAGGTGCTGAAGTCCGGATCCTTCCTCGTCGACGGCACCGTCAGCCGCGACGACGCCCGCCCCCTCGGCGAGACGGTCGACATCCTGCCCCCGTTCGCGGGCGGCTGAGCACGCACGAGTCTGGAGACGTGATGAGCGAGCTGACGCACCTGCGGGCCGACGGATCCGCACACATGGTGGACGTGACCGACAAGGCCGTGACCCGCCGCGAGGCCCGAGCGCAGGCCGTACTGCAGACGACCACCGCCGTGGTCGCGCAGATCGCCGATGGATCGCTGCCCAAGGGCGAGGCGCTCGGCACCGCGCGCATCGCCGGGATCATGGGCGCGAAGCAGACCTCCGCGCTCATCCCGCTCTGCCACCCGCTGCCGCTGAGCCGGGTCGAGGTCGACCTCGTGCCCGAGGGCGACCGCGTGCGAATCATCGCCACCGCCGTCACGAAGGGCGTGACCGGCGTCGAGATGGAGGCGCTCACGGCCGCGAGCGTCGCGGCGCTCACGCTCTACGACATGGTCAAGGCCGTCGACAAGCACGCCGTGATCGGCGACATCCGCGTGCTCGCCAAGTCCGGCGGCAAGAGCGGCGACTGGACCGCGGAGTGACCGCGGAGCAGACGCCCGCCCGATCCGCGACCGTGCTCGTGGTGTCGACACGCGCCTCCGCGGGCGTGTACGCCGACGAGACCGGACCGATCATCCGCGCGTGGCTCACCGAGCGCGGATTCGCGACCGGGGATCCGGTCGTCGTCGCCGACGCCTCCGTCGCCGACGCTCTCGCGGCCGCGCTCGACGGCGCGCCGGATCTGCTGCTCACGACCGGCGGCACCGGACTCTCCCCCGACGACCGCACCCCCGAGGCGACCGCGGCGCTGCTCGACCGCGAGATCCCCGGCCTCATGGAGGAGCTGCGCCGCCGCGGCCTCGCCGCGACCCCGATGGCGCTGCTCACCCGCGGCGTGGCCGGAGTCGCCGGCCGCACGGTCGTGATGAACCTGCCAGGATCTCGAGGGGGCGTGCGCGATGGCCTTGCCGTGCTGGATCCGGTCCTCGACCATCTGCTCGCCCAGCTGAGCGGCCGAGGCGGCCACCGCTGACACCGGTCTGCAGGGTCCGCCGCACCGCGGGCGGTCGCGGGATCCCGTCCTGCCGGAACGACCCGGCCGGAACAACGACGCTCCGCCATCGACGCGATCATCGCGCACCCCTACAGTGTGCTCAACAGGGCGGTGTGCTCAACAGGGCGATGTGCTGGGTGCAGCGCTCGGCGACGAGGGGCGGTTCACTCCGATGATCGACTCGCAGCACATGCGCGCCAGGGAACCACGGTTGCGCCGACGCGGGCGTGCGGCATGCGTGGTGGTCCTGGTGGGCGCCCTGATCGCAGTGACCGGATGCACCGCGAACGGGACGGCACCGCCGCCCTCGACCCGCCCGCCGTCCACCGCCGCGATCGATCCGTCGGCGTGCGTCCCCGACCCCGCGTCGGTGATCGATCGCACGCAGGGAACCGCAGCCACCGGGAAGCTGCCGGCGGCGCACTCCGCGCCGCTCGACGCCGCTGCCGCTGCGGCGTTCGCCGCGACCGGGGCGCCCGGCGCCGTCGTCGCGGTGCGTTCTCCCGAAGGCACCTGGGTCAGCGCCTACGGCGTCTCGGATCTGACGACGGAAGAGCCGCTGACCTCCGACGTGTACCACCGGATCGGATCAGTGACGAAGACGTTCACGACGACGATGATCATGCAGCTGGTCGCGCAGAAGAAGCTGTCGCTGGACGATCCGATCAGCAGGTATGTGCCGAATGTGCCGAACGGATCCGAGATCACGATCCTCCAGCTGGCGAACATGACAAGCGGCATCGCCAACTACACCGACGACCCCGAGTTCATGAAGCTATACCTCACCGACTACAGCATCATCTGGACGGTCGACCAGCGGCTGGCGACGGCATTCGCGATGGGGCCGACGTCTGCGCCCGGAGCCGAGTTCCACTACTCCAACACCAACACGGTCCTGCTCGGGGAGGTCATCGAGAAGGTCACAGGGCACCGTCTCGCCGAGGAGCTGCAGCGAAGGATCTTCGATCCGCTCCGGATGGCCAACACTTCGTACCCCGTGGCGAGCGCGGTCATGCCCAACCCGCATGCGCACGGATACACGAACCTCGGAATCGTCGACGGCGCCATCAGCCCCTTCGCGCCGACAAGGGACGCGACCGCGTGGAACGTGTCTCAGGCCGGCGCATCCGGGGAGATCGTCAGCCGGGTCGACGATCTGCTCGTCTACGGACGCGCTCTCGGCACCGGACAGGGCCTGCTCCCTCGCGAGGCGCAGATCGAGCGACTGTCATCGATACCCGTGCCCTCGGGCTATGGCATCGGCCTGAACTGCGTGCAGGGCTGGATCGGACACAACGGGCAGGTCCCCGGCTACAACACGGCGCTCTACTACGACACACGCACCGACACCACGGTCGTCGTCGAGGTCAACGGCGACCGCCCGACGGGAACGGCCGGGGCGACACCGGCGGACTCGATCTTCTACGCCGTCGCGACCGCGCTGGGGCGAGGCCTCGTCACCCCGTAGGGTTGACCCCTATGGCTACTGGGGCGACCATCCACACCTTCGACGTGCAGCTGGCGGATACCGACCGCGGCGTCTACGAGGAGTACTCGCTGCGCGTGGCGCGGCATCCCTCCGAGACCGACGCGTACATGCTGACCCGGTTGCTCGCCTACGGGCTGGAGTTCACCGAGGGCGTGGCCTTCAGCGAGGGGCTCTCCTCGACGGAGGAGCCCGCCGTGGTCGTGCGCGATCTGACCGGTCGAACCACCGGGTGGATCGAGGTGGGCGCGCCCGACGCCGAGCGCCTGCACTACGGCAGCCGCCTGGCCGAGCGCACGGTCGTCTACACGCACCGCGATCCGGCCAAGGTCATGGCACCGTGGCAGGGCAAGCGGATCCACCGTGCCGAGGACATCCGGGTCTACAGCTTCGACCCCGGCTTCATCGAGTCGGCCGTGCCGTTGCTCGAGCGCCGCAACACGGTGACTCTCACCGTCACCGAGCGCACGCTCTACCTCGACCTCAACGGCACGTCGCTGACGACCGAGATCCACGAGCACGAACTCGGCTGACCGGCTGCGTGCGGAGCCGGCTGCCCGCCGCCCGCCGCCCGCCGCCCGCTGCCCGCTGCCCGCTGCCCGCTGCCCGCTGCAGCGAGTCGAATCCACGTTTCCTCCGTCGACGCGCGACCGTTCTCAGGATGGATCCTGCCGCGGGACGCCTGTTGACGTGCACACGGGCGCTTGACGCAAATCCATCCTGAGAACGGTGCGAGCGCGAGCCGACAATGCCTGCGCCGGAGCGGCGTCAGTCGGACCCGGGCTGCGCCGCTCCGAGGTTCCCGTGGTCACGCAGCTCGCGTCGGGTCGGATGGTGCTCGTCCGCCGTCGCATCCGTGACGGTCACCGGCTCGCTCTCTCGCTCCGCAGCCGTCGGGGACACGTCGCCCGACGGCGTTCCCGGCACCGTCGGCGCCTCCGAGTCCGGCGCGCCCGTGCCGTCCGGCGATCCCCCGGCCTTCTCCGCACGTCTGGCGGCCCGGCGCTCCCTGGCACCCTCGACGAGGTTGTAGAGCGTGGGCAGCACGAGCAGCGTCAGCACGGTCGACGATACGAGGCCGCCGATCACGACGATCGCGAGCGGCTGCGAGATGAAGCCGCCGTGGCCGGTGATGCCGAGGGCCATCGGGGTGAGCGCGAAGATCGTGGCGAGCGCGGTCATCAGGATCGGGCGGAGGCGCCGGGATCCGCCGGCGATCGTGGCGTCGTGCGCGTTCATGCCCTTCTCGCGGTACTGGTTCACCAGGTCCACGAGCACGATCGCGTTGGTCACCACGATGCCGATCAGCATCAGCACGCCGATGAGCGACGCCACGCCGAGCGGCACGCCGGTCGCGATCTGCAGCAGGATCGCACCGGTCGCCGCGAACGGCACCGAGCTCAGCAGCAGGATCGGCTGGCGCAGCGACCTGAACGTCGCCACCATCACGATGTACACGATGAGGATCGCCGCGAGCATCGCGAGCCCGAGCTGGCCGAACGCGTCCTGCTGCTGCGTGACCACGCCACCGAGCGACGCATCGGCCCCCGAGGGGAGCTTCGCGCTCGTGATCGCCTTCGACACCGAGGTCGAGGCGCTCGCGAGGTCGTTGCCCTTCGGCGTGACCGAGACCGTCGCGGTGCGCTGCCCGCGCTGGGTCGTGACCGACGCCGGGCTCTCGCTCTGCTGCACGGTCGCGATCTGGTCCAGCCGGATGAGCCCTGCCCGGCTCGGGATCGTCAGGGCCTTCAGCTCGTCGACCGTGGTCGGCGGGTTCGCGCCCTGCAGGTAGACGGTGAGCGAGGATCCGTCGATCTCCACGGATCCGATCTGCTGCGGGCGCATCGACTGCGAGACGATGCCGCCGACCGCGACCTCGCTGAGGCCGTGCTGCGCGGCGGCCGCGCGGTCGACCTGCACCGAGATGTACGGCAGCGACGCCGAGAGGTTGCTCGTGACCTGATTCACGCCGGCCGAGCCCTTGAGCTTGGTGACGAGCGCGTCGGTCGCCTCGTTCAGCGTCTTCTCGTCCGGTGCGGTGATCTTCACCTGGATGTCGCTGGATCCGAAGCCCTGAGAGGCGGCGATCGTGATGTCGCCGACGCCGTCGAGCTTCTTCACGGCCGCGCGCACATCGGCCTGGACGGTCTCCTGGTTCGCCGACGGATCCGTCGTGATCGAGTAGGTGATGCCGGATCCGCCGCCGGAGAACGCGTCCCGCAGGGCGGATCCGCTCGAGCCGATCGAGACCTGCACGGTCTTGATCCCCTTGATGCCCTTGATCGCCTCCTCGACCTTCTGCGCGGCCTTGTCCTCTGAGTCGAGGCTGGGTGACTGGCCCAGCGACTGCGTCATCGTGAAGGTGTTCTGGCCGCTGGATCCGAGGAAGTTCACCTTCATCAGCGGGGCCGCGGCTGCYGTGCCGATCAGCACCACGACCGCGAGCACGACCGTGAGCCAGGAGTGCTTCAGCGTCCAGCGCAGAATCGGCAGGTACGCCTTCTGCAGGCGCGACGGCGGCGCATCCTCGTGCTCGGGATCGATCGCCCTGCCGTTCTCGTCGAGCAGAGGCTTGCCGGGGCGGAGGAACCAGTACGCCAGCACCGGGACGATCGTCAGAGCGACGAACAGCGAGGCGACCATCGCGATCGTGACGGTGAGAGCGAACGGGCGGAACAGCTCGCCGGTCATGTCGCCCACGAAGGCGATCGGCAAGAACACGGCCACGGTGGTGATCGTGGACGCGCTGACCGCCATCGCGACCTCGCGCACGGCGCTGAGGATCGCGGTCTTCTTGTCGGCGTCGCCGACATAGTGGCGTTTGATGTTCTCGATCACGACGATCGAGTCGTCGACGACGCGGCCGATCGCGATCGTGAGCGCACCGAGCGTGAGGATGTTCAACGAGTACCCGAAGGCCTGGATCCCGATGAACGTGATCAGCACGCTGGTCGGGATCGAGATCGCCGTGACGAGCGTCGAGCGCACCGACAGCAGGAAGATCAGGATCACGATCACCGCGAAGACGAGACCGAGCAGACCCTCCTGCGCGAGCGACTCGATCGACTGCTGGATGAACGGCGCCTGGTCGAACACCGTGGTGAACGTCGCACCAGGCAGATCCTTCTTGAGCTGCGGGATGAGGTTCGTGACGGCCTTCGACACCTCCACCGTGTTCGCGGAGGGCAGCTTGGTCACGGCGATCGTGAGGGCGGTCTTGCCGTCGACGCGCGAGAGCGACGTGACCGGATCGCCGTCGATGACGACCTTCGCGACGGAGCCGACCGTGGCGCCCGGCACCGTAGCGCCGATCAGGGGGATCGCCCGCACCTGCTCGACGCTGGTGAGCTTCTCACCGGTCTGGACGGTGAGGGTGTTGTCGTTCTCGGTGATGGATCCGCCCGGGAACAGTGTGCCGTTCTGCTGCAGTGCGTCCTTGATCGCGCTCGAGGAGAGCCCGGCCGCCAGCAGGGCGGTGTTGTCGGGGGTGATCGTGAGGCGCTTGCCCTGTCCGCCGACGAGGGAGGCGGCGTTCACGCCCTTGAGCCGCTCGATCTTCGGGATGACCGTGTTCGTGAGGCGCTGCTGCGCCGCCTCCGCGTCGGAGAAGCCGGTGACGGCGAGCTGGATCACCGGGAAGTCGTCGATCGACGCGGTGATGACCTGCGGATCCACGCCGTCGGGCAGCTGCGACTTGATGCGTCCGATGGCCTGGTTGATCTTCTGCTCGGCGGTCGCGAGGTTGGTGCCGTACGCGAAGGACGCCTGGATCACGGACGAGTTGGTCGTGCTCGTCGCGGTGGAGGTGTCGAGGCCCGGCACGCCCTGGATCGCGGTCTCGATCGGGGTGGACACGTCATGTTCGACGACCTCGGGCGAGGCTCCGGGGTAGCTGGCGACGATCGCGAGTTGCGGGAACTCGATCGACGGGATCAGCTCCTGCTTCAGATTGGTGAGCGCGAGGCCGCCGAACACCGCGGCCACGATCGTGATGAGCGCGATCAGGGCGCGGTTGCGCAGGCTCAGAACGGCGAGCTTCGACACGGGTCCCCCTTCGTAGCCCGATACGGGAGAACGGGCGTACAGGCCAGATTCTAGAGCGCCCGGGTATCGCCCCCGTCACAGGCTCGTCGCCGGCATCGTCCGGATCCTCCGTGGCGGCCCGCCGGCGGCCGGCCGCGGCGTGAATACGATGGCACCATGCAGCTGAGCGCAGACGATCGTCGCTTCCTCGATCTGGCCGTCGAACAGGCCCGGATCGGCGGGGAGGAGGGCGGCATCCCGATCGGCGCCGTGCTCGTGCACGACGGCGAGGTGCTGGCCGTGGGCCGCAACCGTCGGGTGCAACTGGGCAGCGTGATCCGCCACGGCGAGACGGACTGCCTGGAGAATGCGGGCCGGCTGCCGGCACGCGTCTATCGGGAGAGCGTCCTCTACACGACCCTCTCGCCCTGCTACATGTGCGCCGGCACTGCGACGCTCTACGAGATCCCGCGCATCGTGATCGGCGAGAACCGCAGCTTCCAGGAGTCGGAGGCGTGGCTGCGCTCGAACGGCAAAGAACTCGTGATCGCCGACGACGCCGACTGCATCGCGCTCATGGATCGGATGATGAGCGAGCGCCCCGAGTTGTGGGCCGAGGACATCGGGGTCGAGGCGAGCGACCTCGAGTCCCGCGGATGAGCAGGGATCCCGCGTGAGCGGGGCTCCGCTCTTCTCACTGCTCCGGAAGGTTCCGCTCCGCGAGGTTCCGCTCAGCTCCCGAGTGCGGCGCCGAGCGCGAGTCCGGCGACGGCCGCAAGCACGCCGAGGATCAGCATGCCCACGGCGTTGAAGAAGGCGGCCCGGGAGGATCCGTCCCGCCACAGCGCGACCGTGTCGAGCATGGCCGTGCTGAACGTCGTGTAGCCGCCGAGCAGGCCGGCGCCCACGATGAACGCCGCCCCGGGGAAGCCGCCCGTGACCACGCCCAGCGCGAAGGACCCGGTGAGGTTGATCACGAGCACGCCCCAGGGGTACCGGGTGCCGACCAGCCGCGCGACGCCGAGGTCGACCAGGTAGCGCAGGCCCGCGCCGACACCCCCGGCGAGCGCGGCGTACAGGAAGATCAGCGGGTTCATCCGTGCGCCTGCGTGTGCGAGGAGCGGGGCCGGGCGAGGTCGAGTCCGAGCGCCGCGGCGCTCAGGCCGAGCACGAGGCTGCCGAGCGCATAGGCCGCGGCGAGCCAGGGCTGGACGTGCCACAGCGTGACGCTGCCGACCGCGAAGGCGCTGTAGGTGGTGAAGCCGCCGAGCACGCCCGTGCCGAGGAGGATCCGGACGCCGCTCGACGACGGCAGCCGGGCGGCGAGCACCCCGATGAGGAACGCACCCACGACGTTGGCGATGAGCGTGGCCCACGGGACGGCGCCGAGTCCGCTCCCGCCCGAGGGTGGCAGCGCGAGGCCCAGCCCGAGCCGAGCGGCGGAACCGATCACGCCCCCCGCCACGACCAGCGCGAGACGGAGCGGCACGGGCGAAGTCACGTCCGTCAGCCTAGACCGGGGCGGTGCGGGAGTCTCGTCCCGGAGATCCGGACGGTTCCGATCGGGGTTACGTAGACTCGGCGGGGTGGCGGGCGACCCGACCCGAGGGGCCGTCGAACAGCCCGGCCGAGGAGGACGACGCGCGAGTGACCATGAGGATCGCCTTCGGCTGGTCGCGTCTGCTCACCGCGGGCGTGTGCGGAGTCGCCCTCGTGGACCGTCTGTTCTGGGGCCTGGGCTCGCAGACCATCGCCGGCCAGAACTACCTCGCGTACCTCACGATCGAGTCGAACATCGTGTTCGCGATCCTCGCCCTCATCGCCGGGATCATCGCGCTGCGCACGCCGGAGGATCCGGCCTGGCTCACCACGGCCAGGGCGGTCGTGCTCAGCTGGACCATCACCGCCGGCCTCGCGTTCGCCCTGATCGTGTGGCAGGCGGGCCTGCACGGCATCCCGATCTGGGTGCCGTGGTCGGACGTCGTGCTGCACTTCGTCCTGCCCGCCTGGACGATCGTCGCGTGGGTCTTCGGCCCCGGCCGGCGTGCCGCGTCCTGGCGGATCGTGCCGTACGTGCTGTTGTACCCGGCCGCATGGGGCGTGTTCACGATCTGGCGAGGCGGCGTGGTCGGCTGGTACCCGTACTACTTCCTGGATCCGCGACAGGTCTCGGGAACGCCCGAGATGATCGTGACCTGCGCGATCGCCCTCGCGATCTTCGGGTTCGTCGCCAGCGGGCTGGTCGCGCTCAGTCGGCTGCACACCATGGCCCGGACGGATCTGCCCGGATCACCGAAAGCGGGCGGGTCACCGAAAGCGGGCGGGACACCGAAAGCGGACGGGAACGGGGACGCGCCGGATCCGGCCTGAGATCAGGGCGTGGGCGTCGCCGAGACGAAGAACCGCAGCGACTCGCGGACGGCGGCCTCGGCATCGCCGTCCCCGAGTTTCGCGAAGGCCTCGGCCTCGGGCCCGCCGACCAGGCCGACGAGCACGGGCCTGCCGGTCACGGGCTGCAGGTTCAGCCAGGTGCGGATGGGACCGTCGCCCCCGACCACGTGCCAGAGGTCGGCGTCGACCTTCCAGAAGGCCTCGTCGAACTGCGCCCAGACGGTCTCGACGTATCCCGAGGCGAGCGCGGCGATCGCACCTCGGTGGCCGAACGGCAGCGGAGGCGCGAACTCGATCGCCTGATGCTGCAGCACGCCGAGCGGAGCGGTCACGACGACCCGGTCGAACGACAGCGACTCGCCCGTGCCGAGGCGCAGGCTCACACCCGAGTCGTCGTAGGCGATGCGCGTCACCGGAGAGGCGAGCGTGACCTTGATGCCGTCGAGCGGCGAGTTCACGAGCACGCCGACATCGCCGTCGGCGCCGACGAGCGCGTCAGGGGCGAATGCCGGCGGGAACCAGCTCGACGCCTTCGCGGCGTCGGCGCCCGTGGTCGCCTGCACCCAGGCGAGGGCCGCGGCGAGCGCCGGATCGGCGGGGTCGGCTCCCGCTGCGGTGAGGGCCGCGTCGATCGGCACATCGGAGGGCGCGTTCGCCGCCTTGTCGACGGCGTTCCGCAGCGGTCCCGCATCGATCGCGGGCGCGGCGCCGTCCTTCGACCACCCGGCCGGCCTGTCGAACGTCACCCGGTGGACCCCCTGTGCGGCGAGCTCGCCGCCCAGGGTTCCCGCTCCCTCGCCCGCGGAGAGCCACGCGCCGAGCTGCACCGGGATCGGCCAGGCCTTGTCGGCGACGGAGCGGATCCGGCCGCCGGTGCGCTCGCGCGCCTCGAGCACGGTCACCGTGCGCCCCGCATCGGTGAGCGCGCGGGCGGCGGCGGCCCCGGCGGCGCCCGCGCCGACCACGGCGATGCGCTCGCCGCTCGCCGAGGCGGCGATGAGCTGGGCGGCGGCGCGCTGCCCGGAATCGATCGCGCCGGGAACCGTTCCTGGATGATCCGGGTCCGTGGCCTCTCCGGCCAGGAACACGCGGGCGCCGATCGGCACGGCGAGATCCTTGCGCAGCTGTGGCGTCGCGCCGGCGGGCAGGTAGCTCATCGCCCCGCGGGAGTAAGCATCCGTCGACCACGTGCTGCGCATCCAGGCGGTCGGCTCCGGTGCGGCGCCCGGCGGCACGGACGGCACCGGAGAAGGCGGGGCGGTCGTCGGCGTCTTCGTCGGCTGCGGCTCCGGCGTGCAGGCGGCGAGGAGCACCGCGACGGCACCGGATCCGGCGCCGACGAGCAGGGTTCGCCGCGAGATGCCCATCGTGGTGCCAGCCTATCCCGGTGCCGTGCGAGGGCGTCGTGCGGGGGCGTCGAGCGAGGCCTTGCACGACGACGTCGCACCGTTCTCAGGAGGAAAGCCCGTAGGCAGACCCGTGTTCGCGCGAACACGAGCCTGCCGGGAAATCCATCCTGAGAACGGTCGACCGCGAGCCCGGTTCGCCGGCGGGGGCCACCCCGTTCGAGCGTCCTAGAGGTTGCCCTCCGCGTAGAGGCGCAGGGCGTCGCGGACGAACTCCGCGCCTGCCGTGCCGGCCGTTCCCGCCGCCCCCTCGGCCGCGGCCCGGTCGGCGTCGGTGGCGTAGTTCGCGCCGAAGCGCGGATCCGCCACGTACATCTCGCCGAGGCCGATGACGTACGCCTTGCGATCGCCGGCCGCGCCGTAGTCAGGCGTGCCGGGGATGCCCGTGAGCCAGTCGACGTGGCGGCGCGCCACGTCCTGCGCCTCGGACGATGCCGGATCCGCTCCCGCCTCGGCGAGTGCGATCCAGCTCCGGTTGAGGTCGGCGACGGCCGCCTTCCAGGTGTCCTGCCCCTGGGCTCCGAGCCCGCGCCACCAGCGGTCGCTGTCGGCGTAGGCCTTCTTGCCCCAGCGGGTCTCGACCTCGTCCTTGTACTGGGTGTGGTCGAAGCCGTCGAACATGTCGTCAGGCATGAGTGATCCTCCTTCTCTGAGTGTGGTGATGGTGTTCTCGACCGACGCGATCTGCCGCGCCAGCCTTGCCTGCTCCTCGCGCAGCAGCGCGAGGTGCTTCTCGAGGGCGTCCGCCTCGATCGCGATGTCCGCCCGCCCGCCGGATCCGGACTCGGATGCGGATCCGGACACGTCGAGAGTCTCGGCGCTCGGACGCGGCGGTCGGTGCTGGCCGGGCGCCCCGACGACCTCGGCGATCGCCGGCAGGCCCAGCCCCAGCTCGCGCAGCAGCAGGATGCGCTGCAGGCGCAGGAGCGCGCCCTGGTCGTAGTGCCGGTAGCCGTTCGAGGCGACCCGCGTCGGCGGCAGCAGACCGATGTCGTCGTAGTGCCGCAGGGTGCGGCTGGTGGTGCCGGTCAGCCGTGCGATCTCCTGGATCGACCAGTCCCGGTGCGTCATGGGATCCTCCTTCCGTCGTCGATATGACCACCGTAGAAGTTGACGTTGCGTTAAGGTCAAGCGGATCCTGAAGATGCGACGGAACCCTGCGGTACGTTCGTCGCGTGACCTCCTCCGATGCCACCGCCCTGCACCCGCCCGTTTCCGCGCTCGAGCTTCCGCCGACCGTGGACGGCTTCACCGCGCAGTTCCTGCGCAACCTGAACTTCGACGGCGGTGTGACACTGGCCGATGCCAGCACGAACGACCGCTATCTCGCACTCGCCCGCACGGTGCGCGACTACCTGATGCTGCACGCGCTGGCCGATCAGCACCGTCAGGCCGAGGCGCAGGCCAAGGCCGTCTGCTACCTGTCCGCGGAGTATCTGCTCGGCAACCAGCTCGACAACGACCTGCTGGCCGGTGACCTGGACGGGATCGCTGCGGACGCCATGGCCGCGTGCGGCATCGACCTGGACGAACTACGTCGGCACGAGATCGAACCGGGCCTCGGCAACGGCGGCCTCGGCCGTCTCGCCGCCTGCTTCATCGACTCGCTGGCCACGCTCGGGGTGCCGAGCATCGGCTATGGGATCCGGTACGAATACGGCATCTTCCGCCAGACGTTCGAGGACGGTCAGCAGGTCGAGCAGCCCGACGCCTGGCTCACGCTCGGCGCCCCCTGGGAGCAGCCCCGTCCCGAAGCCGCGCAGACCGTGTCGTTCGGCGGCCGCACCGAGACCTTCGACGACGAAGGAACCGTCCGGTCGCGGTGGATCCCCGGATGGAACGTCAGCGCCGTGCCCTATGACTACCTCGTGCCGGGATTCCGGAACGCCCGCGTGAACACCCTGCGGCTGTGGCGTGCGAAGGCGACGGACGCCTTCGATCTGCGCATCTTCAACTCCGGCGACTACGAGCAGGCCGTGCGCGCGCAGACCTTCGCCGAGAACATCTCCAAGGTGCTCTACCCCGAGGACTCCACCCCGCAGGGCAAGGAGCTGCGCCTGCAGCAGCAGTACTTCTTCGTCGCCGCGTCGATCCGCGACTTCCTCGATCGACTGCCGGAGGACTTCGATCTCGCGCGGCTGCCCGAGCGGGTGATCTTCCAGCTCAACGACACGCACCCGGTGATCGCGGTGCCCGAGCTCATGCGCGTGCTCGTCGACGAACGCGGCATGGCCTGGGACGCCGCCTGGGCCGTGACGCAGCAGTGCTTCGCGTACACCTGTCACACGCTGTTGCCGGAGGCGCTCGAGGTCTGGCCGGTCGAGCTGCTCGGCCGTCTGCTGCCGCGGCACCTGGAGATCGTCTACCGGATCAACGAGGAGTTCCTCGCCGCCGTGCGCGCGCGGTTCGGAGGCGACGAGATGCGGATCCGCGACATGTCGATCATCGCCGAGTTCCCGGTCCGCGCCGTGCGCATGGCCTATCTCGCCACGGTGGCCGGCAGCCGGGTCAACGGCGTGGCCGAGCTGCACTCGCAGCTGCTGCGCGACAAGGTGCTGCCCGCGTTCGCCGAGTTCTTCCCCGAGAAGTTCACGAACGTGACCAACGGCGTGACTCCGCGCCGCTTCCTCCGGCTCGCGAACCCCGGCCTCTCCGCTCTCATCACCGACGCGATCGGCGACGGCTGGGTCACCGATCTGGAGCGGCTGCGCGCGCTCGAGCCCTTCGCCGAGGACGCCGCGTTCCGCGCGTCGTTCGCCGCGGTCAAAGCCGACAACAAACACCGCCTGAACGACGTGCTGCACGCGCGGGACGGAATGCGGGTCGGCGACGGCCACCTCGTGGACGTGATGGTCAAGCGCCTGCACGAGTACAAGCGGCAGCTGCTCAAGGTGCTGCACGTGGTGAGCGAGTACGAGGGCGTCGTGTCGGGCCGCATCGCGCTCGCGGACCTGCAGCCGCGCACCGTGCTCTTCGGCGCGAAGGCCGCCCCGGGGTACGCGATGGCGAAGCGGATCATCCATCTCATCAACGCGGTCGGATCCGTCGTCAACACGGATCCGCGTCTCGACGGGCGCCTCCAGGTGCTGTTCCCGCCGAACTACAACGTCACGCTCGCGGAGAGCGTGATCCCCGCAGCCGACCTCAGCGAGCAGATCTCGCTGGCCGGCAAGGAGGCCTCCGGCACCGGCAACATGAAGTTCGCACTCAACGGCGCGCTCACGATCGGCACCGACGACGGTGCGAACGTCGAGATCCGCGAACTCGTCGGCGACGACAACTTCTTCCTGTTCGGGATGAGCGAGCCCGAGGTCTCCGAGCTCGCCCTCGCCGGCTACCACTCGGCCGCGTTCTACCAGGAGGATGCGGGTCTCCGCCGTGCGATCGACCTGATCGCCTCCGGGGCGTTCTCCGGCGGCGATCGCTCGGTCTTCGAGCCCGTGGTCTCGAATCTGCTCTACGAGGACCGCTTCATGGTGCTCGCCGACTACGCCGCCTACATGGCGGCGCAGCAGCGGGTGGACGCGGCCTACGCCGACCAGGACGGCTGGACGCGCGCCGCGATCCTCAATGTCGCCCGCTGCGGCTTCTTCTCGTCCGACCGCTCGATCCGCGATTACATCGACCGGATCTGGCACACTCCGCCGACGAGCTGAGGGCGCCGCTCATCCGCCGGCGGTTCGTGCGCCACTCAGCTGGCGCATAGGGTTGCGATACAGACGTTCCACCGGAGGGAACCCCATGACAGACGAGACCACGATTGACGCGCGCAGATTCCCGCGACGCACCATCCTGAAGACCACCGCGTGGTCGATCCCGCTGGTGGTCGCTGCCGCTGCAGTGCCGCTCGCTGCCGCGAGCACGGCCACCGACCTCGTACTGGCGCCGCAGCCTGTGGGCGAAGGCATCACCGGCACGAGTCCGGACGGTCTGAGCAGCTACCAGCTCAGCTGGACCTCGCGCTACACGGCGTCCACCTCGGGCAACGTTGCGACCCCTGCCGGGGCGACGCTCGCGATCAGCTTCGATTCACGCGTTTTCGCAACATCCAGCGCGAGTATCGGGGCCGCGAGTCTGGTCCTGGCGAGCAGTTCGACTACCGGCAACGTCACGACGGCGATGTTCACCGTTCCTGATCCGATCCCGGCATCGGGCGGTTCGATCGTGATCACCATCGCCTTCGACTCAGGCGGCGCGCCCACCCCGCCGTGGTACACCGACGTACAGCCGATCTCGGTCTCGCTGCTGCCTCCTGCGGGTTACTCCGACTCGACTCCGGCGAACAACACGCACRTCTTCAGCCCCGTCTACTCCTGAGTCGGCAGCCCTGGCCGCGCCTTGCAGCCGGCTTCCTGAGAAACCGAATCCTGCATGAGACACCACGTCCGTGGTGGTTTCTCATGCAGGATTCGGTTTCTCGTCGGCACCTCTTGACAGGATCGAGATATATCGTGTTACAGTAGCGAACACGATATATCTCGATCTCCGGATCGGGATCCCTTAATTCAGGAGAACAAGACATGACCGAGAAGTGGCTCATCGCCCCGGGGCAGGAGCGCGTGATCGACATCGAGCGCGCGTCGAAGCTCAAGATCGGACTCGTCGGCGGACAGGTCGACGTCATCGCGCACGACGAGCCGGGGATCCGGATCGAGGTGCACAACGTCACGATCAAGGACCTGCGCGTCGAATCCGACGGCACCCAGATCGAGATCGATCACCCGCAGATCGGCTGGGACAACTTCCTCGAGGTGTTCCGCAACTTCGGCGCCGGCGGCCCCAAGGCCGAGATCAGCGTCGCGGTCCCCCGCGACATCGCCCTCAACCTGGGCGTGGTGAGCGCGGGAGCCCTCGTCTCCGGCCTCACCGAGGACGCTCGCCTGAACACGGTCTCCGGCGACCTCATCGTCGACACCCATATGGGCGACCTCAACATCAACACCGTCTCGGGCGATGTGCAGGTGCGGGGTCTGACCGGATCCACCACCGCGAACACCGTCTCCGGCAGCGTCGCGCTGACCGGCGAGGTCCGCAAGGCCACGATCGACAGCGTCTCCGGCGCGATGCTCATCGACGCGACCGGCGCCGTGAACACCGTCTCGCTGAACAGCGTCTCGGGCGACGCGACCGTGCGCCTGGACGAGAACCTCGCCGCGAACTACGTGGCCCGCGCGCTGAGCGGCCGCATCACGATCGACGGCGTGCCGCGCGGCTCGTCCGGTCCCTCGACCTTCACCGGATCCCGCGGTGAGCTGTCCGGATCCTTCGCCGACGTGCGGGCGAACACCGTCTCCGGCGACATCACGGTGCTGCGCCGCGACGCCGCAGAGGCTCCGGTGTCGTTCACCTCCGACGGAGAGGATCTGCTGTGAGCCCCGCGGTCTTCTCCCACGGCGACCTGCGGCTGTACCTGCTCGCGCTGCTGGCCGAGTCGCCCCAGCACGGGTACGGCATCATCCAGGCGCTGACCGACCGCACGGGGGGCACGTACACGCCGAGCGCCGGCACGATCTACCCGCGCCTCGCGAAGCTCGAGGAGGAGGGCCTTGTCTCCAAGACCGCCGACGGTCGCACCACGATCTACGCGATCACCGAGGCTGGCCGCGCCGAGCTCACCGCTCGTGAAGGCGACCTTGAGGGCATCGAGGCGGGACTGAACGACTCGGTGCGCCTCATCGCGAACGAGGTGCGCCAGAGCGTGAAGGAGGCCATGAAGAGCCTCCGTGCGGATCTGGCCGCCGCCGCCCGCGAGGAGCAGAAGGGCGCCTCCACCCCGTCCTACCGCGAAGCCTCGGCCCGCGCCGACGACCGGATCGCCAGCCGTGAGGAACTGCGCCGCGCCGACGCCTCGATCAACGAGTTCCGCGCCAGAGTGCGCGCCGACCTGCGCACGCACGTCGCGAAGGGCGGCCTGCTGCCCGCTCAGCTCGTGAGCGACCTCGACACGGCCCTCGACACGGCAGCACGCTCGGTCACCGCCGCCCTCGCGGCCGCGGGCCTCGCCCGCCCCTGACCCGCCTGACCCGTTCCTGATCCGCGCCTGACCCGCGCCTGATCCGCGAGACCGAACCTGCGTCCCGAAACCCGCGATGACATCCTCGGTCTCGGGACGCAGGTTCGGTCTCGCGGTTCCCCGGAGGGGCCGCCTACGAGCGGCGGCCCGGGCGGGCGGGCCGGCGGGTCACTCGGCCCAGGGGTCCTTCTTGTCGTCGGCGATCGGCTCTTCGAGCGGGACGACGAGGATCGGTCGGGACTGGCGATGCGAGAGGCGGGCCGCGACGGATCCGGTGAAGAACTCGCGGATCGACTCGCCGATCCCCCGGCTGCGGGTGCCGACCACGATCAGCTGCGCGTCCAGCTCGCCAGCGAGATGCTTGATCGCGAGCGCCGGATCGCCGACGAGTTGACGGGCCGTCCAGGTGAGACCGGATCCGGCCAGCACCTTCTCGACCTCGCGGCGCAGCTCCGCGAACTCCTCCGCACCGGTGTCGATGTTGAGGTCGATGGGCGCCGAATGCACCATCCCATCCGGATCCTCGAAGGTCACGAACCGGGTGACGTCGACGTGCACGACCACCAGCGCCGCCGACAGCAGGCCGGCGTAGCGGATGGCCTCGGAGAGCACACGCGGGGGCTGCCCCGGCCGCAGCGCCACGATCACGGCCTTCTGCAGCTGCGGATCCTGCAGCTCCTGATCCTCGGGGGTGGAGGCGTTGTCGCTCATCTCGTCGTTCCTTTCGGTGCGGCGGTATCGGGGACCCGTCACGGCGAGGTGAGGTGGCCCTCGTGCTATCCTGGATGCTACTCTTACCGGCCGCGAGCCGGTGCCGGAAATAGACAGCGAGCCCGTTCCGCACGCTGCTTACAGTAAGGGGGTCTCGCGCATGGGCCGTGGCCGTCAGAAGGCAAAGCACACCAAGATTGCCCGCGAACTGAAGTCGTATAGTCCGTCGGTGAACTACTCGGCGCTGGAGCGCGAGCTGGGTCACCCGGAGAACGAGGAACAGTACGTCGACAAGTGGGCGGATCAGTACACCGACGAAGACGAGGACGAGCTCGAAAAGGCCTGAGCCTCGTCGTTCGAAACCCCGCCCGAGTCCGCTCGCGGCGGGGTTCGTCGTTGTTCGGAACCGTCCCTGCCTCTCGATCGAGTCTCTCGAATCTTTTCAGAGTGCCTGAGATCGGCAAAGATGGTCGCCATGCGAACCGTGTGGATTGTGTTCAACGACGAAGAAGACAACCTCGACATCTACGGCGTCTTCGACAACGCCGATGAGGCTGCCGACTACGCGGAAGAGGTCAAGCACTTCGCGCCGAACGGGTTGAAGTATGCCGAGTATCCCGTGCCCTGGCGACTCACCGACCGATCGACGATGATCAAGATCTGAACGTGTGAATGGTCGCTGGGGCACCACTCGCCCCGGCTACGATTCGTCGAGCTCCCCGGCCCGGTTCGTTCCCGTTCCGACGCTGATCACCTGGAACGGTCCTGCGAGGATGGATCCATGCCTCACGTCGTCGCGCTCTACCGCCACCCGGTCAAGGGCTTCACGCCCGAGAAGCTGCCCGCTCTCACGGTGCAGGCGGACGGCCGGATCGCCGGAGACCGCGTGCTCGCGTTCCGCTTCGGCGATGCGGCGACCCCTGAGGAGCGCGACGGGCTGGACCACTGGCCCAAGTCGAAGGGGCTCGCTCTCGAGACCTTCCCGGGACTCGCCGCGCTGCGACTGGAGTACGACGAGACCGCGCAGCGCATGCGGATCGACCACGCCGGAGCGATGCTCGTGGAGGCGGGACTGGACCAGGACGGCCGCACCGCGCTCGTCGAGGCGGTCACGGCCTTCGTGCTCGACTCCCCTGACGGAAAGCGGCTGCAGCGCTCCGGGCGCTTGCCCCTGGCACTGGTCGGCGATGGCGAGAGCTCTCGCTTCCAGGACCGCGGACGGGGCTACGTCTCCGTGCACAGCGAGGCCAGCGTCGCAGCCCTCGGCGCCGCGCTCGCGCAGGACGTCGATGACCGCCGGTTCCGCTCGAACGTCGTGATCGGCGGCGTCGACGCGTGGGACGAACTGGACTGGCAGGGCGAGGTCACGATCGGCGACGTGCGCCTCGCCACGGCAGGACCGATCGTGCGCTGCCTCGCGACGCACGCGAACCCGGACACCGGCGAACGTGACGCGAGCGTGCTGAAGACGCTCACCGGATCCCTCGGGCAGGACGAGCCGACGCTCGGCCGCCTGCTCATCCTCCCCGGTGTGAGCGGCGCCGTCGGCGACGACGCGGGCATCGGCGGCACGATCCGCGTGGGCGACGAGGTCATCGTCGGCTGAGATCCCCGCGCGGGTGTCGACCGGGTGGTTCGAAACTCAGTCGATTCGGCCCGCGTCAGCGGCATCCACGACGGTGACAGGGCGAATCGACTGAGTTCGAGACGCAGGGGACCGGCTTCAGCCCCGCGGGGCGGCTGTGCTCGCCCTCGGATCAGCCGGCCTCCCGACGCCTCAGCCGCGCACCGGCTCCTCGCGCACGTCGATCAGCACGGCGCGCTCGGGGCGCAGCGAGGGCATGACGAGGCCGACGCCGCCGAGCGCCGCCCCGGAGAACACGCGGTCGGGCAGGCTCTGCCACGGCGCACGATGGTGCGGGTCGGTCTCGGATCCGGGATCGAGCACGTCGACCGTGTACCGGCGCGCCGGGTCGAGACCGGGGAGTCGGATGCGTCCGGCCGTCGACGTGTCCAGGATCGCGGTCTGCGCGAAGAGATAGAGCGCGCGCTCCTGCTCCGGAGCCACGACGCCGTGCACGAGGATCCGCTCGTCGGCGGTGTCCCCGCGCACCACACGGCCGGCGGCGATGAGATCCCGGTGCGCCTTGTGCAGCGCGATCCACCCGGCGAGCTCCGCACGCTCCGCCGCGGAGCAGGAGCGGATGTCCCACTCGACGCCGAGATGCCCGAACAGCGCGACCGCCGCGCGGAACGCCAGCGTATGCGTACGCCCCGTCGTGTGGGAGGTCGGCGACGCGATATGCGTGCCCATCATCTCCGGCGGCACGAGCTGGGTCGTCCAGCGGTTGATCCGCAGCCGCTCCAGGGGATCGTTGTCGTCCGACACCCAGACCCGATCGGTGCGGGCGAGGATGCCGTGATCGATCCGGCCGCCGCCGGACGAGCAGGACTCGATCTCCAGCGTCGGGTAGCGCTCCTTCAGCTCATCGATCAGGCGGTAGACGGCCGTCGTCTGCGCGTGCACGCCCGGCGCGCGCAGGATCCCGGGCCCGGTTCCCGCTCCGGAGTCGATCAGGTCGCGGTTGTGGTCCCACTTCAGATACCGGATCGGGTACTCCTCGAGCAGCGCGACCAGTGCGTCTCTGAGGTACGCGTAGCAGTCGGGATCCGAGAGGTCGAGCACCTGCTGATGACGCGCCTCCATCGGCATCCGCTCGCGCGCCCGCATGATCCACTCCGGGTGCGCCCTGGCCAGGTCGGAGTCCGGGTTCACCATCTCCGGCTCCACCCAGAGGCCGAACTCCATCCCGCGCGCGGCCACCGCGGCGATCAGCGGATGCAGCCCGTCCGGCCAGACCTCGGACGAGACCGTCCAGTCCCCGAGCCCCGCGCGGTCGTCACGGCGGGCGCCGAACCAGCCGTCGTCCAGGACGAACCGCTCGATGCCGACCTCTGCCGCGACGTCGGCGAGGGCCACCAGTGCGTCCAGGTCGTGGCCGAAGTAGACCGCCTCCCACACGTTCAGCGTGACAGGACGCGGCGCGCGCGGGTGCGCCGGCCGTGCCCGCAGCACGGCGTGGGACTGAGCGGCGAGCGCATCCAGTCCGCTTCCGTGGAAGCCGTGGATCCAGGGGCTCCGATAGGACTCGCCCTGCGCGAGCCTGACCTCACCGGGCAGCAGCAGCTCGCCGCCCCGCAGCAGCTGCACTCCTGCGGTGGTCCGTTCGAGCTCGTGCACGTGATCGCCGGACCAGCCGGTGTGCACGCCCCAGATCTCTCCGGCGGAGAAGCCGAAGCCAGTCGTGCCCGCGCACAGCAGGTGCGCCGAGCCGAGCCCTGTGCGGCCGTGCCGGTTCTCCCTGCGGTGCTGCCCGACCACCGCGCGATGCCGTTGCGGCGTGCGCTCGGCGCCCCACCGTCCGGCGAAATCCAGCACCTCGTCGGCGAGCAGCGGTACCGGAAGGGCGAGGCTCAGCTCGTCCAGCTGGTAGACCTCTGAGGCGAGGTTGCGCAGGTCCGCGCGCAGGCGCACCGCGCCGGAGGGCGCCAGCTCGATCTCCAGGCGCAGCGACAATTGCGCCTCGGCATCGAGTGCGTCCACCGTGAGCGCCCCGGCCCCCGCGCGGACGAGCTGCTCCTCCGGGCCGCCCGCCAGCGCGACGCCGTCGAGGGAGGCTCCCACGACGGTGAAGGCCGGCGACCAGGCCGCCCCCGCGCGGGAGCCGGAGATGCCAGGACGCCCGGTCCATCCCTCGGTCAGCGCGGGCACGATCGACACCGGCATCGGTTCATCGACCTCGCTGGCCGCGGCGGGGACCACTCCGGCGGCGGCGAGCGCCGCGAAGTCGCGCACGTCCGTCAGGTCGATCTCACGACCCCAGTGCAGGACGACCGGCAGCCGCCCGTCCCGCAGGTCGAGCACCAGGGAGACCCCGGCGGCGGCGAGCGCGATGCCGACGTCCCGCATCACCGTGCCGCCGCGCTGCTCGCCGGATTCCTGCACCTGTCGATCCATCGTTCCTCCCGGGACGTTCGTGGACTATTGTTTACGTTGCCATGCAAGGGACCAGAGACGGCGCGCCACGCGCATCGATCAAGGACGTCGCCCGGCGTGCGGGCGTGTCCCCGCAGACGGTGTCGCGCGTCGCCAACGGCTACGTGCATGTGCGTCCGGAGAAGCGCGAGAAGGTGCTCGCCGCGATGAAGGAGCTCGGCTACCGGCCGAACAGCGCCGCCCGCAATCTGAAGTCGGGCCGGTTCCGCAGCCTCGGCGTCGTTACCTTCAACATCACCACGCTGGGCAACGAGCGCACCCTCGAGGCGGTCGCCGAAGCAGGCGCGGCCGCGGGCTACACGACGACCCTGATCCCCGTCGCGGATCCCACGCGCCTCTCGGTGGCAGGCGCGTTCGGCCGCCTCGAAGAGCAGGCCGTCGACGGCATCATCCTGATCATGTCGGCCGAGTTCGGCTCCCCCGACGACTACACCCTCACCGCGGGGCTGCCGCTCGTGATCGTCGACTCCACGGCGACCGCCGAGCACACCCTGGTCGACACCGACCAGGAGCAGGGCGCGCGCGTGGCGATGCAGCATCTGCTCGACCTCGGGCACACCCGCATCGCGCACGTCGCGGGACCGCTCAAGTCGTTCTCGGCGCGACGTCGCGCGGACGCCTATGCGCACGTGATGCAGGAGCGCGGATTGGAGACGCCCGCCCCGCGGCGCGGCGATTGGACAGCAGCATCGGGCCGTGCGGCGGGCCGTGAGATCCTCGCGGAGAATCCCCGCCCGACCGCCGTGTTCGCCGCGAACGACCAGATGGCGCTGGGCGTCCTGCACGCCGCGCACGAGGCCGGCCTGCGCATCCCAGAAGACCTCAGCGTGATCGGGTTCGACGACAGCGACGACAGCGACAGCTACTGGCCCGCGCTGACCACCATCCACCAGCAGTTCGACGTCGTCGGACAGCGTGCGACGGAGCTGCTCATCGCGATGATCGACGGAGAGCCGCTCCCCGACAACCCGCTGATCCCGACGCGGCTCGTGGCGCGCGACAGCACCGGTCCGGCGCCGGCGCAGGCTTGACCTCACGTCAGAACTCGGTCGGGCCGAGCCGCGGCTCCGCCGTGAACCGCACGGTGGTCCGCTCCGCTCCGCGCAGCTCGAGCACCAGGATCTCGTTGCCCTCCCCGCGCAGCACGGGAGCCGGCACGTACAGCGTCTCCTGCGGCCCCCTGGCCGAATAGCGTCCGAGCGCGAAGCCATTGATCCAGACCGCGCCGGATCCCCAGCCCCGCACATCGAGGTGCAGGTCGCCGGAGGCATCCGCATCGAAGCGCCCTCCGAGCAGCACCGGACCGCCGACCGGCACCCCGGCGGGCAACGCCGCTCCCTGCGCGTCGAGCGCGGCGCGTACGTCCTCCGCGGTCAGCTCCAGAGGCGCGGCGCGCCACCCGTGCAGCTCAGCGCCGTCCAGGCGGACGGGTCCGATCAGCCCCTTGGCCTCGCCGATCCGATGGCCGTAGTTCACGCCACCCAGATGCTCGACGAGGATCGACAGCTCTCCGCCCGCGGGGACGGTCAGAACGCGATCGTGCGCCTCCCGGTCGAGGATTCCGACCGGATGGCCGTCCAGGAAGACGTGGGCGCGATCGCGGACCTCTCCCACCGTGAGGACACCGGCCTGAGGGATCGTCGTCGCATAGCGCGAGTATCCGCGCGGGGATCCGAAGACCGACGCCGCGGGGGCGATGTCGTGCGCGCTCCAGCGCTCGAGTCCGGCGTCGGCGAGCAGGACGGAGCGGTCGAGCGGCGCCTCGAGGACGCGGGCGGGGGTGCGCGGCGCCGGGCGGTCTTCCGGCACCGATGCGTGCGCGGCGATCACCTCGCGGAACCGCCAGTACTTCTCGGTGGGCGTCCCGTCCTCGGCGATCGGCGCGTCGTAGTCGTACGACGTCGCGATCGGCCGATAGACGCCCTTGTCGTTGGCGCCCGCGGTGTAGCCGAAGTTGGTGCCGCCGTGCACCATGTAGATGTTCACGCTCGCTCCCGCCGCGAGGATCGTCTCCAGCTCGGCCGCGCTGTCCGACGCCGAGGTGGTGTGATGCGGTTCCCCCCAGCTGTCGAACCAGCCGCACCAGAACTCGGAGCACATGAGCGGTCCGCTCGGCTGATGCCGGCGCAGGGCCGCCAGCCGCTCTGCCGCACGGGATCCGAACGAGGCCGTGCTGTGCAGCTCGGGCAGGGTGCCGCCTTCGAGCATGGCGTCGGTCGGCTGGTCGACGGTCGTGAGCGGCACATCGATACCGGCGGCCCTGGTCATGTCGGTGAGCGCCCAGAGGTAGACCTCGTCGGATCCGTAGGCGCCGTACTCGTTCTCGATCTGCACGAGGATCACGCCGCCGCCGTGCTGGACCTGGCGCGGCCCGACGATGTCGTACACCCGCTGCAGGTATCGCCCGACCTCGGCGAGGTAGCGCGGATCCCGCGAGCGCACCGCGATCGTGTCGTCCTCGATCAACCACTCCGGCAGCCCGCCGTTGTGCCACTCGGCGCAGATGTACGGCCCGGGCCGCACGATCGCGAACATGCCCTGCTCCTGGATCAGATCCAGGAAGCGGCCGAGGTCCAGGCCGCCCTCTGCGGTGAACTCCCCTGGGCGCTGTTCATGCGCGTTCCACGGCACGTAGGTCTCGATCGTGTTGAGCCCCATCTGACGTGCGGTGCGCAGCCGTTCCTCCCACTGGTCGGGATGGATGCGGAAGTAGTGCATCGCTCCGGAGATCACCTGGAACGGCGCTCCGTCGAGGAGGAAGTCGGTCTCGCCGATGGCGAACGTGGGCATGAGGACTCCGGAAGGGATCGAGGGTGCGGATCGGTGTCGGGAGGAGAGGTCTGACGTGAGGAGGTGCGGGGCCCACTCGTGGGGACCCCGCACCTCAGGAACCCGCTGGGACTACTTGTTGACCTGGAAGCCCTGGGCGTTGCCGTAGTCGACGAGTGTCTTCTGCCACTCCTGCAGCGCGGCGTTCAGGTCGCCCTTGGCACCGATGGCCTTGCCCACCGAGTCGCCGAAGACGTTGTTCGCGTAGCCCTGGTACGGCAGGTACTGCCAGCCGGTGATGACCGACTTCGCCGAGGCGGCGCCGATCGGGTTCGGCTTCTGGTCGCCGTAGGCCTTGAACGTCATGTTCGCCCAGTCGGAGTTGTCGAACTCCTTGACGGTCGACGGGAAGCCGTTCTTGTTGATGAGGTCGCGACCCGCGCCGTCGGCCATGAACTGGAGCACCGCTGCGGCGAGCGCCTTGTTCTTGCTCTGCTCTGTGATGCTCAGCCCGCTCCCGCCGTTCTCGGCCGATCCGGGGGTGCCGTCCCAGGTCGGCATGGGTGCGACCTGCCACTTGCCGGCACCGTGGTCGTCCATGCCGGAGATCATCCAGGAGCCCATCATCAGCGTGGCGAGCTTGTCCTGGTTCAGCGCCTTGCTCCACTCGTCCGACCAGGTGGCCAGCGGCGAGAGCTCCCCGCGCTGCAGCATTCCGCCCCAGGCATCGGCGAACTTCTTGCTGCCTGCGTCCTGCAGGTTGATCGTGACCTTCTCGCCGTCCACCGAGAACGGGTGGCCGCCGGATGCCCAGATCATGCTCGTGAAGAAGCCCGCGTCGCCGCCGGTGGCGATGTATGCGTCGGGGTCCTTCGCACGGATCGCGGCGCTGTCCTTGACGAAGTCGTCCCAGGTCTTCGGCGCCTCGGTGATCCCGGCGGACGCGTAGAGGTCCTTGTTGTAGATCATCACCATCGGCCCCGAGTCCATCGGGATGGCGACGAGCTTGCCGTTGACGTTGACCGAGTTCCAGGTCGACGCGGTGAACTGATCCTTGTCGCTGTCGAACCCGAAGGAGGTCATGTCGGCGAGCGCACCGGCCATGGTCAGCTGCGGCATGGTCTGATACTCGACCGGCACGATGTCGGGCGCGCCGGATCCGGCCTTGACGGCGTTCTGCAGCTTCGTGACGGCCGCGTCGGGGTTGTCGAGCTTGACGACCTTGATCTTCACGTTCGGGTGCTCCTTGGTGAAGGCGTCGGCCTGCACCTGGGTCGCGTCGCTCCAGGTCCACCAGGTGAGCTCGCCGCCCTTCTTGAGCGCGGCGGCGATGTCGGCCTTCGAGCCGCCGGAGGCGGCGTCGCTGCCGCTCTGGCAGCCCGCGAGGGCGCCCATCATGAGCGAGGCGGCGCCGACGACGACGGCGGCGCGCATCCAGATGTTCTTCTTCACTGCGGGGGTCCTTTCGGAGGTGATGCAGAAATGGTGGTTTCGATGGATGAGTGGTGCAGGCGTAGGGCGCTACTTGACGCTGCCGGCGGCGAGGCCGGACTGCCAGTAGCGCTGCAGGTAGAGGAAGGCGGCCGAGATCGGCAGCACGGTGAGCAGAGAACCGGTGATGACGAGCTGCGGGATCGGTGCCGTTCCGATGGACGCCGACGCAGACGCCCATTGGCTGAGACCCACGGTCAGCGGATACCACTCGGGGCTGGAGAGCATGATGAGCGGGAGGAAGTAGTTGTTCCACGTCGCCACGACCGCGAACATCAGCACCGTGATGAAGGCCGGGGCGAGCTGGCGCAACGAGATCGAGAAGAAGATCCGCAGCTCCCCCGCGCCATCCAGGCGGGCCGCCTCGATGAGCTCGTCCGGGATCGCCTCTGCCGCATAGACCCACACCAGATACAGGCCGAACGCGCTCACCAGAGACGGGATGATCACCGCCACGGGGGTGTTCGTGAGGCCGAGCTTGCTGAACAGCAGGAACTGCGGCACGGCGAGCACGGATCCGGGGATGGCGAGAGCACCGAGGATGATCGCGAACACGGCCTTGCGCCCGGGGAAGCGGTATTTCGCCAGGCCGTACCCGGCCAGGGTGGCGAGCAGCGTGGCCCCGCCCGCGCCCACCACGACGTAGAGCACCGTGTTCAGGAACCACCGGAGGAAGACTCCGTCGTCGTAGGCGAAGACATCGGCGATGTTCGTGAACAGGGAGAACTTCGGCCCGAACCACAGGCCGGACGTGTCGTAGAGATCCTGACGCGACTTGGTGGAGTTCACCACGAGCCAGAACAGTGGACCCAGGCTGTAGAGCAGCATCAGGGTCATGACGATCATCAGGGTGATCGAGGTGCGCGTGCGCCGCGCGGGGCGCCTCCCGCTCCGGCGCGAGGGCCTGCCCTGGATCCGGCCGCTGGCGAGCCGGCTCGGACGGCGGCCGGTGACGATCGCCTCGGTGCTCATCGGATCGGTGTCCATCGGCTCGGCGCCGTTCGAGGTCATGACGCTCATCACTTCTGCTCCTTCGAGCCCATGGACTGCGCGATGAACGCGATGATCATCGTGATCACGCCGGAGATGATCGCGATCGCGGCAGCGTAGTTGAACTGGGATCCGGCGAACGACAGGTTGAAGGCGTACATGTTGGGGGTGAAGTAGCTCGAGATCGAGTTCGGTGCGATCTTCTGCAGCACGGCGGGCTCGTTGAAGAGCTGGAAGCTGCCGATGATGGAGAAGATCGTCGCCACGACGATCGCACCGCGGATGGCGGGGAGCTTGATGCTGAAGACCGTGCGGAGCGCCCCGGCTCCGTCGATCTCCGCCGCCTCGTAGAGCTCCTGCGGCACCGCCTGCAGGGCGGAGAAGAAGATCAGCATGTTGTAGCCGACGAACTCCCAGGTGACGATGTTGCCGATCGCGGGGAGGATGAAGGACTCCGACAGCGGGGACGGCACGATGTCGCCGAACCAGCGGTTCAGGTCGGCGACGAGGCCGAACTGGTCGCCGTACATGTAGCCCCAGATCATGACGGCCACGACGCCGGGCACCGCGTAGGGCAGGAAGATGCTGAGCCGGTAGAACGGCACGAAGCGCAACCGCGCGCTGTCCAGGGCCAGTGCGGCGACGAGCGCGAGGATCAGCATGATCGGCACCTGCACGAGGAGGAACAGCACCACGCGCACGGTGGCGTCCCAGAACTTCGGGTCGGCGATCGCCGTGGCGTAGTTCTCCAGACCGACGAAGTGCGTGCCGCCGATCAGAGAGTCGCGGAACAGGCTGAGATAGATCGCGTAGAGCAGCGGTGCGATGAGCACCAGCGTGAACACGAGCATGAAAGGACCGACGAACCACCAGCCGGCCCAAGACCGGCGGGAACGTCGGATCCCCGTCATCGCCATCGCCATCGTTGATCACTTCCTCGTGATTGGTTGCGTTATCAAGAGCACTATAGGCACACTATGGTTACGTAAACAACTCACGATTCGGCAACGGACGTGTTGACGTCGCCAACCCGCTGGAGTTCTCRCCCTGCGACGACGCAGGGACGGCGGATGAGGCCACGGCCCCCACCCCGACCCCGAAGCGCGACCCCCGACCCCGACCCCGACCCCGACCCCGAAGGAGCCACCCGTGGTCGACACGATCCACGTCGTCTTCAAGACCCACCTCGACATCGGATTCACGGCACTCGCCCGCGACGTGGTCGCCGGGTACGCCGAGCGCTATCTGCCGCGCGCGATCGAGCTCTCCGAGGAGCTGGATCGTCGAGGCGGCGATGCCCGGTTCGTCTGGACGACGGGCTCCTGGCTGATCGACCACGTGCTTCGCGCCGGCACGCCCGCCCAGCGCGACCGGCTCGATGCGGCGGTGCGCGAAGGCCGGATCCGCTGGCACGGACTGCCGCTCACGACGCACACCGAACTGATGGATCCCTCGCTGGCCGCCTTCGCGACGTCGCTTTCCCAGGGCCTCGACGCGCGATACGGCCGCCGCACGATCGCCGCGAAGATGACAGACGTTCCCGGGCACACCATCGGGATCGTGCCCGTGCTCGCGGCAGCCGGGATCGAATACCTGCACCTCGGCGTGAACGGCGCCTCGGCGGTGCCGGACGTGCCGGAATTCTTCGTGTGGCGCGCGCCGGACGGCGCGGAGGTCGTCGTGAACTACGCGCGCTCCTACGGATCGGAGGGCCTCGACCTCGCGGTCGTGCCGGATGGATCCGACGCCCTGCACCTCGCGCACACCGGCGACAACAACGGTCCTCCCACCGCCGCCGAGGTCGAGGAGCTGTTCGCCGCCCTCGCCGCCGCGCACCCCGGAGCGCGGATCCTGGCATCGAGCCTGGACGACTTCGCCCGCGCGCTGCTCGCGCACCGTGACGCACTGCCCGTGCTGACCGAGGAGATCGGTGACACCTGGATCCACGGCGCAGGCGCGGATCCCCTGCTCACCGCGGGTCTCGGCGTGCTGCAGCGGCTGCGGACGTCGTGGCTGCGCGACGGCCTGCTGGACCCGTCGTCCGCGGAGCACCACGACCTGGGCGTCGCCCTTCTGCGCGTCGCCGAGCACACCTGGGGCGAGGATCTGAAGACGTACCTCCCGGACTACGTGAACTACGCCAAGGCCGACTTCAGGGCCGCGCGCGCCAGGGACGCCGTGGATCCCTCCGCCAATCCCGCGGACACCCGTGCCTACGACTGGGCGTGGGCCGAGCACCCGGCGCCGCATCCGCTGACCTACTCCGGATTCGAGGAGTCTTGGGCCGAGCAGCGCGCGCATCTCGACACCGCGCTGGCCGCCCTGGCACCGGAGCGCGCCGCAGAGGCACGGGTCGCGCTGGCCGCCCTGCACCCGCCGTCCACCCCGGCCGACGAACCAACCGTGTCCCACTTTCGGCCCCGCCRTGTCCCCATTTCGGCGGCAGAACAGGCCACGGAAGAGCCAGAAGTGGGACACGGTAGTTCCCCGACCCCGGCCCCGACCCCGGCCCCGGCCCCGGCCCCGGCCTCCCGGGAGGGGCGCCCCCACGCGGTCGGCGAGGAGGTGGCGCTCGGGCGGTTCGCGGTGCGGTTTGGCGCGGACGGGGCCATCGTCGGACTGCGCGATGAGAACGGCGTCGTGTGGGCCGACGCCGAGCACACTCTCGGATCCTTCCGGCATCAGACCTTCGACGAGCGCGACGAGCAGCGCTGGCTGCAGCAGTACTGCCGCGACCTCGCGCACACGGGTGTCTGGGCCATCCCCGACCAGGCGAGCCCCGGTCTCGCGATCGCCGAGACGCTGCCCGCCCGAGTCACCGCCCCCGAGGTGCAGAGCCTGCGGACCGGCACGGGCGACGACGGCGCCGGCACGGCGATCGTCGAGCTGACGCTCCCGGAGGAGCTCGTCGCGGAGACGGGTGCTCCGGCGCGGATCAGGGTCGAGTACCTGTTCCCGCAGGGGCAGGGACCGATCCGGATCCTGCTGGACGTGTGCGGGCGCGAGGCGTCCCGGCTGCCGGAGGCGAGCTGGTTCGGCTTCCGGCCGACGTCCAACGTCCGATCGGCCGACGGTGCGTGGACGCTGCGCAAACTCGGCTTGCCCGTGGATCCGCGTCGCGTGGTGAGCCGCGGCAACCGCACTCTGCACGCCGCGACCGCGGCGGAGCGGGACGGATCCGCCCCGGTGCGGCTGCGCACGATCGATGCGCCGCTCATCGCGGTCGGGGCTCCTGCCCTGCTGAGCTTCGAGGATGTAATCCCGGATCCGTCCGACGGCTTCGCGGTGAATCTGCACAACAACGTGTGGGGCACCAACTTCCGGATGTGGTTCGATGACGATCTGCGCTACCGATTCGAGCTCGACCTCGGCGGTGCCGACGAGCCGAGCGAGGAGATCCGATGAGCGACTCACCCGTGACGACGCCGCTCGTGATCATGGCCCCGCGCACGGACGGGTTCGAGGCCCTGTGGGGAGTGGACCGGCTCTGCCGCGGGTGGCTCGAGTGGCGAACGGAGGACGGATCCGGCCTCTCGCGCTCCGACGCCTTCGGCATGGTGCCGCAGAGCGACGCGGTCATCCGCGTCCGCGTGGACGGTCGGCTGCCCGGATCCTCGGTCCGGGTTCGCGCCGTGACCGCGCCGGTGGACGAGCCGGGAGTGGAGCACGTCAGCGCGTGGCGGACGGTCCGTCTGCCGGATCCACGCGCCGCGAGCGCGCATCTCGCCGTCTGGAACGACACCCATCAGCACCCCGAAACCCTCGCCGCCCTTGACGCCTGCACCCCCGCGGTGGACCTGCTCGTCTGGAACGGCGATCTCGGCAACAACTGGGAATCCGGCCTGGACGAGATCGTGCGCACGGTGCTCGCACCGGCGGGTCTCGACATCAGTGCGGACCGCGCGCTGGCCGTAGCCGTCGGCAATCACGACGTCCGCGGGCGCTGGGCCCATCGCCTCCGCGACGTCGTGGCGAGCCCGGACGGACGTCCCTATTGTGCGGGCCGCATCGGCCCCGTCGCATACGTGCTGCTGCACACCGGCGAGGACAAGCCGGACGCGCATCCGACGTTCGAGGGGCGCGTCGCCCTCGAGGACCTCCGCGCCGCGCAGACCGCCTGGCTGGCCGAGGCGCTGCAGGATCCCGAGATCCGGGACGCGCCCTACCGTGTCGTGTTCTGCCACATCCCGCTGCGCTGGACCGACGAGAGCGCCGTCGACTACGACGCCGAGGGCTACGACTGGTTCAGCGCGGCCGGCCGCGATGCCTGGGACCAGAGTCTGCGGCACTGGGGTGCGCAGGTGATCGTCTCCGGGCACACGCACGGGCGCGCCTGGATCCCCTCCGACGCGCGTTTCCCTTATGCGCAGCTCATCAGCGGCGGGCCGGATCCCGACCCGGCGGCCGAGGAGGCTGCGTCCTGGGTCGAGATCACGGCCGACGAGCACTCCCTGCGGCTGACCATGCGCACGCTCGATGGTGCGGTCGTCGTTGAGGAGGACATCCGCCCGGCTCCGGTCGCGGATCGCGGCCGGTGAACGGTCGACCGGCGCGGTCGCCCGTCGCTCTCATTGCGTACGCCGTGGGCTGCGGCGATCTCGGCCGATGCGGGGCCCACTCGGGCTCGATGCCGGGCACAGAACTGCCGTTGGTTCGCCCGTATGCGAAGCACAGCCCGCCGTGCGCGTGGGAGCGGGGCTACTTCTGCAGGGAGAACTCGATCGTGCCCCCTGCAGTGCCGGAAGCGTCGACCGTGACTCGCACGCCCTGCGATGTGCGCACGACGGCGACGCGGTCCGCATCCCTCCCCTTCACGCGCGTGACGGGCGTGTCCGCGATGTCGAGCACCACAGTCATGCCGGCCTGGGTCGGCTCGCTCACAGACACCCGGATCATCCCGGGGTTCTTGCGCAGGATCACGCACGCGGCGCGGTCGACCGTGAGGTCGCCGACGCTGCCCGCTTTCCAGAAGGCGGCGGCGGTGACGTGCGCCGAAGGCTGGATCGCCTGCGCCGTCTCGTCATTGCGCAGCACCCTCACCGGCGGGGACGATGCCAGCGCGGCGGTCGCCGCGGCGTTGGCGCCGGGGTGCACCAGATAGGCGTAGCCTCCGCCCGCGCTCGGGCCCGTGCCGTGCGAGAGGCTCAGCGTGGCATAGGACCGGCGCTGGACGACGGCCGTCCCGGTGGCTGTCCCGGTGTTGTTGCGCTGCCAGGTACCCTCGCGAACGGCGACCTCGGCGGTGACGGCGGCGGTGCCGTCGAGGAAGACATAGCCGCCGACGCCGCCCAGATGGGCCCAGTGGGCGCCCGCGATCGCCGTCGAGGCCGTGACATCCTGGCCGTCGACGAGGAGCCGCCGCGGCGACGATCCGAGATTGCGGTGCTCGACGACCGTCTGCACCTCCGCGGCACTACCGGTCGAGATGCCGGCGCCGAGCGCGACGATCGCATCGGGGAGCGCGAACCAGACCTTGCGCGCCACGAGCCCCGTGCCGCCCGGCGCGACGAGATGYATCGCCGCCAGCGCGGTGTCCTCGAACGTCACGCCACCGGTCCACTCGTTCTGCGGCGTGCGCTCGCCCCACTCGCCTTCGGGATCGTCGGGCAGCGGCGTGAGGTCCACCGTGGTCCCGGGCGGCGCCGTGAGGTCGGAGGTGGACCAGAACTCGTCGTCGAAGGCGTCCTCCTGTCCGCGCAGATACAGATACGTCATGCCCTGGCTGGTCTTGACGCCTCGGAAGTTCTCCGCGGCGGTGCCCTCGTGCCACGCGATCCGGTTCGAGCACATCGCGACGCACAGTGCCCAGGATCCGTCCGCCGACCGGTGCACGAGGCGGTCCATCGCCGGGAAGAGGCGAGGACCGGTGGGATCCGGCACGGCGGGGGTCGTCGAGTTCATCAGCTCGGTCACGAGGGAAAGCCGCACGATGTTGGTCGTCGCGGTGATCTCCGCGGCCGAGTCTCCCTCGATCCACTGCCGACACAGCCCTCTCCAGCGCTGCGCCGTCTGCGCGTCGGCGGACTGGGCGAGACGCAGTACGTACTCGATCAGGTTGTCGCCGTCGTCGATGCTCCGCTCCGCGAAGCGGGAGACCGCACGGCCGCGCACGGCGTCCATCATCTGACCCCGGAACATCAGCGGAGCGAACGAGCCCTCGATCACGCCGGTGATGTTGCTCCGGCTGGGATCCGTGATGTCGAACGAGGTGCCCGCCAGCAGGGCGAACAGCTTGGCGAGGCCGCCGAGCAGCACGAGGCCATACGTGCCGGTGTAGCCGATCGTGGAGTGCTGGATGAACGACCCGTCGCGGAAGAAGCCGTTCCCCTCGGTGACGTACTGCCAGGTGTCGCTCAGCGCCGCGACGGCGCTGTGCAGCAGCTCGGCGTCGGGCTGCACGATGGAGCGCACGATGATGCCCTGGCAGATGTCGACACGGTTGGCGCCGTCCGAGGGCTTCGGACCCGTCGGGTGCAGCTGCATGCGCGGATCCCGGCCCGGCAGGAAGTGGTCGATCGCGGCGCAGTAGGCGTCGATCTCGGACTGCGTCAGTTGGTCGTGCAGGATCGCCATCGCGTTCGACAGCGGCTGCGGCGCGCCGATCGACCACGACCACCAGTTGCCCCACCACGTGGTTCCCGTGTTGTAGATCTGCGTGTGCAGGTGCGCGAGACCCCGGAGGGCGGCGTCCAGGACCGTCGAGGATCCCTCGTGCCTTGACCCGGGTGTGGCCCACGACACGGCGAGGGTCTGGATGCCGACATAGTTCATCCGCATCGAGTTCGACCGCGCGAGATCGGTCGGGCCGATCGCCCAGTCCTGATCCGAGAAGTAGCGCGTCGCGCCCGGGCTCACCTTCGCAAGGAGGGCGTCGGTCTGCGCGTCCTGGCGAGAGATCGCCGAGGCGAAAACCGCCGGCGAGCCGGCCACGATGGAGCGCCCGGTCAGCGTCTCCACCCATCGCTGGCGCAGCGCCTCGAGTTCGGGGACTCCGACGGCGAGCGGCCGGACCGATGCGCCGGCCGCCAGCGGGCGGGACAGATCGGCGAAGAGGGCGGTGGCCGCGGCGAGGCCGCCGAGCCGGAGCACAGTGCGGCGTGAGGGGGTGAACATACGATCTCCTTCGGTCGTTGCCAGCGACGCTAGGAGAGCACCGGGTGAGGAATAAACGTTGATTCCTCACGTTTCGTGCCCGTTGACTTGTGGCACCCCCGTCGACTCCCGACGGGGCGTGAAGGGAGGACCCGTGGCCACGTCGCCCGACATCCTCGTCGTGATGGCGGATCAGTTCCGTGCTGCGGCGATCGACCCTCTCGGAGGGGATCCGGTCGCGACTCCGCATCTCGACCGTCTCGCCGCGGCGGGCTGCCTCGTGCGACAGGCGGTCAGCTCGTATCCGGTGTGCAGTCCGCACCGCGCCATGTTCCTCACGGGTCGACGACCCGCCGAGAACGGAGTCACGCTCAACGTGCACTCCGAATCGGCGCAGGACGGCGTGGGGCTGCGCGACGGGCTGCCGACCTGGGCGAGCCTGCTCCGCGATCACGGCTACCGGACGGGCTACATCGGCAAATGGCACCTCGAGCCGCCGGTTCCGGACGACGAGCTGCACGGGGAGGGACGGCGTGACGATGGCAAGGTCTGGGACGCGTGGTCGCCGCCCGAACGCCGATTCGGTTTCGACTTCTGGTACTCCTACGGCGCCGCGGATCGTCATCTCGCCCCGCATTACTGGACGAGCCGGGCCCCTCGAGACGCGCGCATCGACGTGGGCCGCTGGTCGGCCGAGCACGAGGTGGACGTCGCCCTCGAGTTCCTGGCGGAGAAGCAGGACACGCCCTCCGCGCTGATGGTGTCGCTGAACCCGCCGCATCAGCCCTTCGATCAGGTCCCCGAGCGATACCGTCGCCGCTACGCCGCTCTCCCCGCCGACGAACTGCTCGTGCGGCCGAACGTGCCGCAGGACGCGGCCGTCGCCGCCGAAGCGGCGACCATCGCGCGGGACTACTTCGCCGCGATCACCGGAGTCGACGAGCAGATCGGGCGGCTCGTCGCGGCCGTTGCCGAGTCGGCGCGACCCACTGTCCTGCTCTTCACCTCGGACCACGGCATGCAGCTGGGCAGCCACGGGCTGCTCTACAAGAACGTCGCCTATGAGGAATCGATGCGGCTTCCTCTCATCGTGCACGCCCCTGGCCGGATCCCGCCGGGCGTCTGCGATGCGACCGTCGGATCGCTGGACTTCGCGCCGACGATTCTGGGGTTGGCCGGGTTCCCGGACGATGCGGCGGCCCTGCCGGGCATCGACCGGTCGCCTCAGCTGCGGGGAGAGGCGGCCGCCGCGGACGACGCCGTCGTCTATTACCGCTATGCCTCGCGTTCGGATCCGGGCAGCGCCCGAGGCCTGCGGACGCCGCGGGAGAAGGTCGTCGCGACCGTCGGCTCAGAGACGGAGCTGCTCGTCGACTACTTCGACCTCGACGCGGATCCGTACGAGATGGACAGCCATCCGGAGTCGACCGCGGCGCGGGCGCTGGCGCGGCGGCTCGTCCACGTACTCCGTGCGGAGGACGACGACTGGACCGGCCTCGAGGAGCTGAGGCTGTTCTCGGCAGGATGAGCCGCGTGCGGCTCAGGCCGTGCCGACGTTTGCCCCGTCCCACCCAGGCGGGGCGAACGCTCCCAGCGGGTCGTCACCGAGGGGTGCGAGCTGACCCGCGCCGAACACAGGAAGGGCGGCGCCGTCCACGTCGGGCTCGGCGTGAGTGGCGAACCATCCGTGCATCCGCCGGCGCAGGACGCCGATCTCATCGGCGCTGGCCGGGTCCCCCACGAGATTGCGCCGCTCCCCCGGATCCGCGTCCAGGTCGTAGAACTCGTGCGGTCCATAGGGAAACCGATGCACGTACTTGCGATGCTCGGTGCGGATCATCCGGACCGGGCCGAACTCGCTGTGCACCACCACGGCGCGCTCCGGCTCGACCTCCGTCTGCTCCGTCTGCTCTTCCGGGGTCTCGCGCAGTCGGGCGGCGAAGCTCCTGCCCGGCCCCGCCTCGAACGCGGTGCCGTCGATGCCGGCGAGGTCGAGGAGGGTCGCGGCGAAGTCGTAGGCGCTGAGCAGATCGTCGACGACCTTGCCCTGCGCGACCCGCCCCGGTGCGGCCACCAGGAACGGCACCAGCACCGACTCGTCGTACATGTTCATCGGGAAGGTGCCGTTGCCCTTGCCCCAGATCCCGTGATGGCCGCAGTTGAACCCGTTGTCGCTGAGGAACACGACGATCGTGTCCTGCTCCAGTCCATGCGCGCGCAGGCGATCCAGCACGCGCCCGATCGCGGCATCCATCGCGCTCACCGCTGCGAAGTAGCCGATGAGCGCCTCCCTGGTATCCGGTTCGCCACCGATCGGCGCACCGCCGAGATGCCGCATCCACGGATGCGGCTCCTCCTGTGGGCAGCTCTCGAACGTGCAGTCCTGGTACAGCGCGGTGAACTCGTCGGGATGCTGGCCCGCGAAGGGCTTGTGCGGCGCCGTGAAATTGACGGCGAGGAAGAACGGATCCGGCCGGCCCGCCTCGTCATCCAGGAAGTGGATCGCATCGTCGGCGATCGCGTCGGTGAGGTAGCCCGTCGCGGTCTCCGGCGTCGCGCCGCGGAGCATCGGCGCCTCCCGATACGGGCTGCCCCCTCCCTGCAGCGCATACCAGTGCACGAATCCGCGCCGGGGCACGTCGCTCGCGCCCAGGTGCCACTTGCCGGAGAGTCCCAGGCGGTAGCCGGCGTCGGCGAGGGCGTCAGTGAACGCGGGGACCTCGGCCAGGTAGTCGACGCTGTGCGGACCGGTGTGTGGTCCGTCGAGGTAGTCGTGCACGCCGTGCCCGGACGGGATCCGCCCGGTGAGCAGCGATGCTCGGGCGGGCGAGCACACCGGGGAGGCGCAGAAGAACCGGTCCAGCCGGACGCCACCCGCCGCGAGGCCGTCGAGGACCGGGGTGCGGATCTCGTGATTTCCGGCCGCGCCGAGCGCCCACGCACCCTGGTCATCGCTCATGAAGACGATGATGTGCGGGCGGTCGGCGCGGCGCTGCGGAGAGGGACCGGTCATGAGGCGGCGGGGACGGGGAGCGGAGCGGACGTCGTGGAGGTCCGCGCCGAACGATAGCCGGCGAGGATCAGCTCCACGACGTGGCGGGCGTGCGCGATCGGGACCGCGGGCTCCGCGCCGTCGATCACGTCGAGGAAGTCGGCGAGCTGCGCGGTGAAGCCGGTCTGGATATCGTCCGCTGCGGGCGTGTGCAGGATCCGGGTCGCGCCGTCGATCCGCACCGACGCGCCCGCGCGCGGATCAGCCTCGACGGTGCCGCGCTCGCAGACCACGGTGAGGAGGTCCCCACGGGTCGGCGGATCGCTCACGATGGAGATGGCGACCTCGACGCCGTTCTCCAGCTGCAGCCGAAGAACGCCGTCCGTCTCGACCGGAGACCCGAATCGGTGGGCCACCGCTGCGGAGATCTGCGACGCCCTGGCGCCGCCGAACCGCAGAGAGCGATCCAGGCAATGCGCGCCGATGTTGAAGAGGGCCCCGCCGCCGGCGATCTCCCGGTCGAAGAACCACGGTGAGCGAGTGCCCGGCCGGTAGTCGGTGCTGCGGTTGTCGCGGATCATCAGCACGTCGCCAAGCTCGCCCGAAGCGATGAGACGGTTCGCCGCGACCTTGTCCGGCAGGAAATGCTGGATGTGGCCCACGGCGAGCGCCACACCGGCGTCGCGGCACGCGGATGCCATGAGATCGCAGTCCTCGAGCGTCGTCGCCATCGGCTTTTCCACGAGCACGTGCTTTCCCGCGCGCGCGGCGTCGACGGTGATCGGCAGGTGCAGGGCGTGCGGGGTGTTCACGATGACGGCGTCGACCACGTCCTCATCGAGCATCCGGCGATGGTCGGTGAAGATGCGGGCACCCGGCGCGAGCGCGGAGGCCCTCCGTGCGGCGCCCTCGTCGAGATCGCACACGGCCGTCATCGCCGCGCCGGCCAGCGACCTGGCCGCGTTCATGTGGAACGGCGCGACGGCGCCCGCTCCGATCAAACCGATGCGCATACTTCTCCTCTGGTGCTTGCGGTCGTGGGGGCTCAGGCGTCGCGGGCGCCGCAGGAGTGGCGCACGACGATCCGGGGCCGGAGTCTGATCTGGTGCAGGGGACAGTCGGCGCCCTCGATGAGACGCCGCAGCAGGACGTCGGCGGCCATTCGTCCGATCCGATACTTCGGCGGGGCGACCGCGGTGAGGGGCACCTCGGCGAGGTCGGCGACCTCGTCGTCGTACGAGACCAGCGCGATGTCCTGGGGCACCCGCATGCCGCCGCGGCGGATGGCGCCCTCGAGCAATGCCGCCTCGCGGTCTCCGAACACCAGAGCCGCCGTCGCCTCGAGGTCGCGGATGTGTCGGAACGCGGACTCGGCGGAGTCGGCCTCCCACGCGGACTTCGGCTGCGCGAACTCCAGCGATCCCGGCAGTCCGAGGTCGGCGATCGCCTGACGATAGCCGTACACGACGCTGGCCTCCGTCGGCGTACGTTCTCGTGTGAGCAGGGCGATCCGGGTGTGCCCCAGACCGGCGAGATGTCGGACCGCGTCGTAGGCGCCGCCGCGATGGTCGGAGCAGACATGCTCCGTGGTGTCGGCGGGGCCGAGGTCGGGCAGGCTGCGCTCCACCAGGACCACCGGAACCGGCAGAGCCATCAGCTCGCGGGCGCGCAGCGCAGGATCCTCGATCCCGGTCAGGGTCGGCGCGATCAGCAATCCGTCGATTCCGGTCTCGAGCAGCGCACTGATTGCGGGATCCTCCCGATCCGCCTGATAGCGGTAGGTCGCGAGCTGGAGCGTCGCACCAGCGGCGGAGAGCGACTCGTCGATGCCCTGGAGCACTCGCGGGTAGTACAGCTGGGTGTCCGGGAGGAGCACGCCGATGCGGCGGCGCGCGTTCCCGTCACGCCGGGGCGCGTGGGCGACGAAGCTGCCGGCGCCCTGCCTGCGCACGACGATGCGTTCCGCGACGAGTTCGTCGAAGGCTCGCCGCACGGTGGTCAACGAGAGCCCCGTCTCGGTCGCGAGCTGCTGTTCGGTGGGCAGCTTCTCCCCGGCGGTCCACGTGCCAGCGAGGATCCCGCGGCGGAGTTGGTCGGCGAGGATCTCGAACTTCAGGCCCCTGGACTCCGCGTCGCGCACCATGGATCGTCGTGAAACAGACATCGCCCCTCCTCCGCCGTTGTTCCTCCATTCTTCGACGCGAAAAGAGAGGAATAAAGAGGAATTGAAGGATTCCTCTGATTGAAACACCTACCTCTGAGCCCTGGCGTGGTCAGGTCCGCCGAAAAGGTTTGAATTACTCCTTGAATGGTCCTTTTGCTCCTTGCAAGAGTCGGGCATCGGAGAGGCGACGTGGCCACTCCCGATCGAAAGGAAACCCGATGGTGAAGGTCCGAAAGCTCTCCGCACTCGCCCTGGTCGGCGCTCTGGCGCTGTCGGTCGTGGGGTGCGCATCCTCGCAGGGTTCTCCGCAGGGCGGCTCGGGTGGAACGCTCACCTACTGGTCGATGTGGAAGGAAGGTGAGGCGCAGCAGAAGGTGCTCGCCTCTGCGATCGCGGACTTCACGAAGGAGACCGGCGTCACTGTCAAGGTGCAGTGGCAGGGCCGGGACAGCGTCAAGAAGGTCGTCCCGACGCTGAACACGAACAACGTCCCCGACCTGATCGACAGCTCCTTCGCGAAGCTCGCACCCGTGCTGGCCGCGAGCGGCCAGGCCAAGGCGCTGACCGCGGCCTACGGCGCAGAGGCAGACGGCAAGAAGGTCGCCGACCTGATCCCGCAGGCCTACCTCGCGAACGACGTGATCAGCCGCAAGGGCGAGGACGCGCCCTGGATGCTCCCCTACACGCTGACCAGCGATGCGATCTGGTTCAACGCCGCGACGCATCCCGACCTGGTCTCTGCGCCGCCTGCGGACTGGAGTGCGTTCGTCGCCGAGCTCGACAAGCTCAAAGCCGCGAACGAGATCCCGATCGCGATCGACGGCGACGTCTCCGGATACAACGCCTACTGGTACACCGCCGCACTCGTGCACATCGCCGGCCCCGGCGCACTGAAGAAGATCGCCGAGGACAAGACGGGCAAGGCGTGGGACAGCGCCGAGGCACTCGAGGCGGCGAAGATGGTGCAGCAGCTCGTCGACGGCGGCTATTTCATCCCCGGCTACAACGCGAGCAAGTGGCCGGCTCAGCAGCAGGGCTGGGCGGATGACAAGGCGGCGTTGCTGTTCAACGGCACCTGGATCCCGACCGAGACGGCGACCTACGCCGCGAGCGGCTTCCAGTACTCGTCGTTCCCATTCCCGACGGTCGACGGCGGCAAGAAGGTCGCGCGTGCCGACTTCATCGGCTTCGCGGTACCTGCAAAGGCGAAGAACGCGGCCGACGCGCAGAAGTTCGCCGCCTTCTTCCTGAAGAAGAAGTATCAGGACGCTCTGGGCACGGACGCGAAGATCCTCCCGATCCGTCCGGACGCAGCAACGAGCCCTGACGTCGCGACGGTGAAGGCCGCCCTCGACTCGGCCGACGCGTACTACGTGCAGAACGACGGCATCACTTTCGCCGGATACGCGGAGAAGCTGCTCTACCCGACCATGGACCAGCTCGTCCAGGGCAAGCTCTCGGCGGGGAAGTTCATCGAGGCGATGAAGTCGGGCCAGATCGACTACTGGAAGCAGAACTCATGACCCAGACGGCAGCGATGCCCGGCGTCACCGCCGGCCGGGGGGTGCGCATCGCGCCGCCCCGCGCCGGCGGCAACGCCATCGATCGCTCACGCAAACGGCTGTTCGTCCCGTTCGTCGGGCCGGCGTTGCTGTTCTACTCGGTCCTCTTCGTCGGCCCCGCGGTCTACGCCATCTGGATCAGCTTCCACAAGTGGGCAGGCTCCGGACCGATGGATTTCGTCGGGCTCGGCAACTACGTGAAGCTTTTCTCCGACAAGCTCTTCCTGCAATCCTTCGGCAACACGCTCCTGCTGCTGTTCGTGGTGGGTGCCGCCGTCTTCCTCGTCTCGTTCGGTCTGACCCTCGTGCTGCGCGACATGACGGGCCGAAAGATCGCCCGGTCGGTGATCTTCTTCCCTCACCTGGTGAATGCAATGATCTTCGGCGTGCTCGCCGGATTCGTCCTGAACCCCGGAGGGCTGGTGAATACCCTGCTCGGCTGGGCGGGCGTGAAGGATCCGCCCGCGTGGCTGGGGACCGAGAACCTGTTCCCGCTGATCATGGTGATGCTCACCTGGATCACGACCGGCTACTACACGACGATCCTGATGGCCGGTGTCGACCGCATCCCCCCGTACTACTACGAGGACTGCGCGCTGGCCGGAGCAAACGCCTTCCAGCGCCTGCGCTACGTGATCCTGCCGCTGACCTGGGACGTTTTCGGCACCTGCGCGGTGCTCTGGACGATCTCCTCGGTGAAGATCTTCGAGATCATCTGGATCTTCGGCGGATCGACCGGGCAGGGGATCCCGCCGACCCGCACCTGGAGCACGGCCGTCTACACCTACGTGACCGCCTTCTCCGGTGAGTCCATCCCCGCGTACGGCATGGCGAGCGCGAGCGCGATCCTCTCGCTCGCGCTCGTCTCCGTCCTCGTCGTCCTGCTCCGTCGCGTGATGAAGCGCGACGCGATCGAGTTCTAGGAGTGACCATGACTTCCGCCGACCTGCTCGTCGAAGAGACCAGCACACGCGCGCTGGTGACGCCTCCCTCGCGGCGGCCCCCACGGCGGCGCGGCGCCGCGATCGGGCGCGACCGGAGCGTCTTGCGCGGCATCGGCCTGGTGCTGCTCTGGGCATTCGTCGCGCTCAACATCGCCTGGATGGTGTGGATGGTGATCCAGGCCTTCCGCGACACCCGCTCGATCCTGAGCGATCCCTGGGGCCTGCCCACCTCGCTGGACCCTGCCAACTTCGTCACCGCGTGGACCGTCGGCGATTTCGCCACTGCGACGCTCAACAGCGTCAGCACGACGGTCATCTCGTCCTTCGTCACCGTCGCTCTCGCCGCACCCGCCGCCTACTATCTGGGTCGTGTCGAGAACCGCTTCACGAACGCCCTCACGATGTACTTCGTGCTCGGGCTGGGCATCCCCGCGCAGGTGATCCTGATCCCGCTGTTCGTGATGCTCAACGAGGTCTATCTGACCGACAGCCTGATCGGACTCAACCTCGTGTACGTCGGCGTGTCCATGCCGTTCACGGTGTTCCTGCTGATCGCGTTCTTCCGGTCGCTGCCGCAGGAGCTCGAGGAGGCTGCTGCGCTCGACGGCACCACCGCGTTCGGCACGTTCTGGCGGATCACCCTGCCCCTCGCGAAGGGCGGCATCCTCACCGCATTCGTGCTGCAGGTGATCTCGCACTGGAACGAGACGCTCCTGGCGCTGACGCTGCTGCAGTCGACCGACAAATACACGCTGCCGGTGGCACTGATCTCATTCATCCAGCAGCAGACGTACTCCGGAGCGGACTGGGGTGGCCTCTTCGCCGGGCTCTGCATTGTGGTGTTGCCGATGCTCGTGATCTATCTGTGGCTGGGCCGCCGGCTGACGGAAGGACTCACGCTGGGCATGGGTAAGTAGCCAGCCGGAGCCGCTACCAGAGCCGCCCGTTGCGGCGTTCCCAGGCCGCTTCGACCGTGACGTGGCGGCCGGCGTAGACCCCGGCGGGGATCGATGCGACCAGAACGGCGACGAGGATGATCAGCGGAACCTGCCAGCCGCTGGTCGCCGTGTGCACGAGGCCGAGCAGCAAGGGGAAGATCGCCGCCATCACGTAGCCGAGGCTCTGCACGAATCCACTGAGCGCGACGGCCGTCTCGGGCTCCCGCGCGCGGATGCTGATGAGCACCAGCGCGAGCGGGAACAACAGACCGGCAAGGCCGTACAACAGGACCCACAGCCAGGAGAGGGCCGGATCCGGAACGAGCAGCAGGCCGAGCAGCCCGGCCACGGCACCGGTCGCGCCGATGACRTACAGCACGCTCGTCGCGCGGAACCGCACGATCAGGACCGGGACGATGAGGGAGGCCGGCAATCCGGTGAACGCGAACAGCGAGAGCAGCAGGCCCGCGGCCTGCGGGGTGACGCCGGTCTGCTCGATCAGGATCGTCGGCAGCCACGCGAACGCGGTGTAGGCCATGCTCGCGGAGGTGCCGAACACGGCCGCGAGCACCCACGCGAGCGGGATCCGCACCAGCCGTCCGAACACCCGCGAGCTCGACGGCGCCACGACGATCGGCCCGGTCGAGAGTACGGCGGCCTCCTCGAACGAGTCCCGCCCTGTGCCCTCCCGCGCGGGCTCATCGGAATCCGGCTGTCCCGCGTGTTCGGCGGGAGATGCGACGACGCTCTCGGTCCGCGCACGCAGCAGCATCACGATCCACGGGATCGTTCCGGCGAGCGCGAAGACCGCCCACATCGCCAGAGACACACGCCAGCCCGCGATGTCCGCCGCCGGCACGGCGACCAGCGGGGGCAGGAACGTCGAGAACGCCATCACCGTCGTGTACAGCGTCATCATGAGGCCGAGACGGTCGGGGAAGTACTTCTTCACCATCGGCGGCATGAGGATGTTCGCCATGCCGACGCCCGCGAAGACGAGCGCCGTGGCTATGAGCAGGGTCGAGGAGTCGACCGCGAGGCCGCGGGCGATGAGTCCGACCGTGACGGCACCCAGCGCGATGACGGCGACCCGCTCCAGGCCGAGCCGGCGCTCCATGAGCGGCGTGAGCAGACCGAACAGCGCGAAGCACACCGGTGGCGCGGTGCCGATCAGCCCGACCACGGCCGCCGGCATCGGGAAGTCCTTCGCCACGTGATCGACGACCGGCGACAGGGACGCGACGGCGGAGCGCAGCGAGAACGCGACCAGCACGATGCCGAGCACCGCCAGGGTGCGCCCACGCCAGAGCGGCCGCACGGCGCCGGCCATCATCGCACGCCCCGGATCACGAGGTCTGCGCGCCCTCGAGCCAGCCCAGATACWCCGCCGTGACGGTGCCGGTGACGTACCGGCCGTCGAACGGGCTCATGTCCAGGTCGGTGAGCTCGGATCCCTCGGTGATCGCCGCCTTGAGATCCTCGACCTCCTGGTAGACGAGCCGGTCGGCGCCGAGCACCTCGGCGATCTCGGGGATCGTCCGGCCGTGCGCGATGAGCTCGTGCTTGGACGGCATGTTGATGCCGTACACGTGCGGGTAACGGATGGGCGGAGCCGCGGAGGCGAAGATCACCGACTTCGCGCCGGCGTCGCGAGCCATCTGGATGATCTGCTTCGAGGTGGTGCCGCGCACGATCGAGTCGTCGATGAGCAGCACGTTCTTGCCCTTGAACTCGGTCGACATCGCGTTCAGCTTCTGCCGCACGCTCTTCTTGCGCGCCGCCTGCCCCGGCATGATGAAGGTGCGGCCGACGTAGCGGTTCTTGTAGAAGCCCTCGCGGTACTCGATGCCGAGCTTGCGAGAGACCTCCATCGCGGCAGGGCGCGACGAGTCGGGGATCGGCATGACCACGTCGATCTCGTCGAGCGGCACGTGCTTCGCGATCGTGTCGGCGAGGCGCTCGCCCATGCGCAGGCGCGACTCGTAGACCGAGATGCCGTTCATGACGGAGTCGGGGCGCGCGAGGTACACGTATTCGAACGCGCACGGCGCCAGCACCGGAGCCGCGGCGCACTGCTTCGTGAACAGCTCGCCCTCGTTCGTGATGAACACGGCCTCACCGGGCTCGACCTCGCGGACGACCTCGTAGTCGCCGTTCTCGAGCACGAGCGACTCGCTCGCGACGACCCACTCCTCCTTGCCGTCCCTGACGCGCTTGCCGAGGATCAGCGGGCGGATCCCGAACGGATCCCGGAAGGCGAGCAGCCCGTAGCCGGCGAGGATCGCGATGACGGCGTAGGCGCCCTCGATCCGCTCGTGCGTGCGTGCGACCGCCTCGAAGATGCGCTCGGAGTCGAGGTCGACGGTCGAGGTCGTGGTCTGCAGCTCGTGCGCGAGCACGTTCAGCAGCAGCTCGGTGTCGCTCGAGGAGTTCAGGTGACGGCGGTCGCGGTGCGCCATGTCGGCGGTGAGTTCGCGCGTGTTGGTGAGGTTGCCGTTGTGGATGAGGACGATGCCGTAGGGCGCGTTCACATAGAACGGCTGAGCCTCCTCCTCGCTCGACGCGGTGCCCTTCGTGGCATAGCGGACGTGCCCGAGGCCGACGTTGCCGAGCAGCGAGCGCATGTCGCGCGTGCGGAACGCCTCGCGCACCATGCCCTCCGCCTTGGCCATGTGCATGACGCCGCTGGGCTCAGCCGTGGCGATGCCGGTCGCGTCCTGCCCGCGGTGCTGCAGCAGAAGGAGCGCGTCGTAGATGTCCTGATTGACCGGGGTGTGCCCGACGATTCCGACGATGCCGCACATGGGTGTCAGTTCGCTCCGTCCGCGTAGGCGCCGACCAGGCGCACAGCACCGCCGTCGACGCCCTTGGCGCCCTGTTCGAAATCGCCGGCCGGGCGTGCGGCCACGGCATCGAGCCGCACCGTCCCGACCTGCCAGGTGTCGATGCCGCCGGCCGTGAGCGCCTCGGAGATCGCGGCGGCGGAGGAGGCGTCGACGACCGCGAGGAAACCGATGCCGAGGTTCCAGGTGCCCTCGCTGGACTCCAGTGTGGTGCCGGCCAGATCGCTCAGCACACGGAACACCGGAGCAGGCGACCACGTGGAGCGGTCGACCTCGGCCCAGGACCCCAGCGGCAGGACGCGCGCGAGGTTGGCCGCGATGCCGCCGCCGGTGACATGGCTGAGCGAGTGCACGGCGCCGTCGAAGCGCTCGGCGATGCCGAGCAGCGGGGTCGTGTACAGGCGCGTGGGGGTGAGCAGCGCCTCGCCCCAGGTGGCACCGAGGTCGACGGCGCGGTCGCCATAGCCGATCCCGGCCTTCGCGAGGATGTGCCGCACGAGCGAGTAGCCGTTGGAGTGCAGGCCGCTGGATGCGAGAGCGAGGACGACGTCGCCGTCCTGGACGCGCTCGGATCCGAGGATCCGGTCCGCCTCGACGATGCCGGTCGCCGCGCCTGCGACGTCGTAGTCGTCGACGCCCAACAGACCCGGGTGCTCGGCCGTCTCGCCGCCGACGAGCGCGGTGCCGGTGAGCTCGCAGGCCTCGGCGATGCCGCGCACGATGTCGGCGATGCGCTCGGGGAAGACCTTGCCGCAGGCGATGTAGTCCGTCATGAACAGCGGCTTCGCGCCGACCACGACGATGTCGTCCACGACCATGCCGACCAGGTCGTGCCCGATCGTGTCGTGCTTGTCGATCGCCTGCGCGATCGCGACCTTGGTGCCGACGCCATCGGTGCTCGAGGCGAGCAGCGGTCGGCGATAGCCGAGCAGCGCAGAGGCGTCGAAGAGACCGGCGAATCCACCGACCCCGCCGAGCACCTCGGGTCCGTGCGTGGCACGGACAGCGGACTTCATGAGTTCGACGGCTCGATCGCCGGCTGCCGTATCGACGCCGGCCTCAGCATAGGTGCGGGAGGACACCCGTCAATCCTACCGGCGGGCGGCTGTGCGGTCGCCCGCCGTCCGGAGCTCACGGAGGCGGATCGGCGCCCGCAAGCCGCATCCTCGATCGTGACCCGCGATCGGGCCCCGCGCGGTCCGGAAATCCGTACGATGGGCCCATGGTCGACAAGCCGCAGTGGCTGGTGCGCGAGGAGGCCGGGATCCCGGTGCTCATCGCGCTCGCGCTGCGCCAACGACTCGGGATCCGGACCCCGGTGGAGTTGCCCACGTTGAGGGACCATCCGTTGCGCGCCTTCGACGACGGCGGGGTGGATGACGCGCTCGAGCGGCAGTGGCGGGCGTACTGGGACATGACCGTCGAACCCGAGTCGCATCCGTCCACGTCTCCGCTCGAACTCATCGACGGCTTCGACACGATCGTCGCGCTGCCGGCCGTGGGGGCGGAGCGGTTGCGCGCCGCGATCGCGCCGCTCGCCTCCGAGGTGGTGCGCTACGCGAACGAGGCTCAGCAGCGCTACTCACGCTCGGTCTCCGGAACCGGCGACCCGTACCGCGCGTACGCCGCCGCGCTCGCGGAGTTCGAACGCGACACCGGACGCCGCGCGCACTCCTTCGAGCTGAACGTGCACGTACTGCCGCTCGCACAGCGCGGGATCTGGCGCATCGGCGCGTTCAGCATCGCGGTGACCGACAGCCTCCGGCACGATCCCGTGGACTTCGACAGCGCGATCCGCCCCGTCATCGCCGATGTGGCGTGAGCGCCGCCGTTCGAGTGCGGGCAGCCTCGTCGGCGGATCTGACGCCGGTTTTGGGGCGTGTTCTGACGGTTTGGGGCGCACCAGCGCCACCAAACAGGGTCTGGCGCGCCCCAAAACGTGGAGGTGCGCCCCAAAGCGACCGGGCCAGGATCCGGTCTTCGGCACTGGGGCGCAGTCGGGCCCCGGCGGGTTACTCCGCGATCGTCTCGCGGTCGACGCGCACCATGCGCTCGCTGCGACGGGCGGCGCGCTCGAGGATCAGCGTGAGGACGCCCAGCACGGCGACGCCGACCGGAACCGTCCACAGCAGCAGGAAGCCGAACACCTGCCCGAACGGGTAGGCGACCTGCGTGGCCTCCGACGCGCCGAAGTTGCCGAACACGGTCAGCACGAACGCGAGGACCACTCCCACACCCACACCGATGCCGAGGAAGACGCCCCAGCGCGGCGCACGACGGACGCGCGCGATCTCGATCTCGGGCGTCCGGTCCGGCTGCGGCGTGCTCATGCCCCCATTGTCCCACGCGCATCTGTGGGGTGATCCGTCCAGGACGAGACACTGAGCGGGAAGGGATCAGGGACGCAGCGGCAGCAGCTCGGTGAGGTCCGCCCGGGTTCCGGAGGCGTGGATCCGGCCCGCCTCGAGCGCAGACGCCCAGGTCTCGGATCCGGTCGCGACCGCGATCCATGTGGCCGGATCCAGCTCGACGACGTTCGGCGGGGTTCCGCGTGTGTGCCGCGGACCCTGCACCACCTGCACGGCGCCGAACGGCGGCACGCGCACCTCGACGCTGTTGCCCGGCGCCTTCTCGTCCAGCAGCTGCAGCAGATAGCGCACGGCCGTGGCGTAGTCACCGCGGGTGGGCTTCCCGCCGGCGGCGAGCGCCGCACGGCTGGCGTCGAGCGCCTCGCGCCCCGCCGTCGTGTCGATCCTGCTCGCCATAGGTCCATGCTAGGCACCCCGGGCATAGGCTCGGCACGATGACTTCCTCCGCCGAGACACCCGCCACGGACACCGCCGGGGCGCGCGCCGACCTGCTCGCGGCGGCGGCGAAGGGCGCGCTCGGCCTCGGCCGTTTCCCCGGGGTCGACGACGACGCGCACGCCGCGTCCGTGCTGATCCTGTTCGGCCGCCTCGACGACGAACCGTCCGACGCGGATGCGGCCACGGTGCCGGCCGACCTCGACGTGCTGCTGCAGCGCCGCGCCGCGACGCTCTCCTCGCATCCGGGGCAGGTCTCGTTCCCAGGCGGACGCCGGGAGGATGCGGATCCGGATCCCGCCGCGACGGCGCTCCGTGAGGCGCAGGAGGAGACCGGGCTGGATCCGGACGGCGTCGAGATCCTCGCGACGCTCCCTGAGATCCCCCTCGCCGCCAGCAACCACCTCGTCACCCCGGTCCTGGGCTGGTGGCGCGAGCCCTCACGGGTGGTCGCAGTGGATCACGCCGAGACCGTGCAGGTGTTCCGCGTGCCGGTCGCGACGCTGCTGGATCCGGCGACCCGGTTCACCTCGACGCTCACCCGGCTGGGGCAGACCTTCCGCGGGCCCGCCTTCGACGTCGACGGCACGATCGTGTGGGGCTTCACGGCGATGGTCCTCGACGGCGTCTTCGAAGCCGCCGGGTGGACCCTGCCCTGGGACCACGCCGACGAGCGGCCCATCCGCCTCGAGGTGTGACGGCACGGCTCGCCCCGTCATCGAGGGGCGCCCGCTCGGTAGGCTGACGGGGTGAAGATCCTCGTCCTCGGTTCCGGTGCCCGTGAGCACGCGATCATCCTCGCCCTGCGCGCCGAGCGGAAGGGGCACGAGATCCTCTGCGCCCCCGGCAACGCCGGAATCGCGCAGGACGCGACGCTGGTCGAGGTGGATCCGATGGACGGCTCCGCCGTCCGCGCATTCGCCGACGAACACGGAGTGGACCTCGTCGTCATCGGCCCGGAGGCGCCGCTCGTCGCGGGCGTCGCCGACGTGGTGCGCGCGCACGGGATTCCGGTGTTCGGACCCGGTCGCGCCGCTGCGCAACTGGAGGGATCCAAGGCGTTCGCGAAGCGGATCATGGAGGCGGCCTCGGTGCCGACGGGACGCGCTGTGCGCGCCGCGACCACGGCCGAGGTCGAGGCCGCGTTCGATGACCTCGGCGCCCCGTACGTGGTGAAGGCGGACGGACTGGCCGCGGGCAAGGGCGTCATCGTCACCCCCGACCGCGCCGCCGCGCTCGCCCACGCCGAGCTCTACCTCCCCCACGGCCCCGTGCTGATCGAGGAGTTCCTCACCGGGCCTGAGGTCTCGCTGTTCTTCCTCAGCGACGGCGACTCCGTGCGTGCGCTGAGCCCTGCGCAGGACTTCAAGCGCGCCTTCGACGGCGACGAGGGGCCGAACACCGGCGGCATGGGCGCCTATTCACCACTGCCGTGGCTCGACGAGCAGTTCGGCAGCGAGGCGGCGTTCGTCGAGGAGGTCACCCGCAGCGTCGCCCTCCCGGTCGTGAAGCAGCTCGACTCCGAGGGCACGCCCTTCATCGGTCTGCTCTACGCGGGCCTCATCCTGACGCCGAACGGCGTGARCGTGATCGAGTTCAACGCGCGCTTCGGCGACCCGGAGACCCAGGTGGTGCTGCCGCGCCTGCGCACCCCGCTCTCGCAGCTTCTGCTCGCCGCCGCCACCGGCACGCTCGAGGATCAGCCGCAGCCGGAGTTCCGCGACGACGTCGCGATCACCGTGGTGCTCGCGAGCGAGGGCTACCCCGAGGCACCGCAGACCGGCCGCCTGATCGAGGGCCTGGCCGAGGCGGCCGCCGTCGAGGGCGTCAGCGTCGTGCATGCGGCGACCGCGGGGCCCGACGCCCCCGGAGGCAACCTCATCGCGACCGGAGGCCGTGTGCTGAACGTCGTCGCGACCGGATCCGACTTCGCCGACGCCCGCGCCCGCGCCTACGAGGCGCTCGGCCGGATCCACCTCGACGGCGCGCACCACCGCACCGACATCGCCGCGCGCGTCGCGCAGTAGCCCGGGCGTGCGGGCCGGGGCGTACCGCCCGCCCGCCGTGCCCGCGAAACGCGACGCCCCCTCGCAGCACCGAAACCCCCTCGTACGGACGTCCGTGCGAGGGGGTTTCGATACTCAGAGGGGGCGTCGAAGAGAAGAGTCCCGTCTGCCCTGGACCAGGCGGCGGACGGCCCCGGCTTCAGCGTCCGGCGAGTAGCCCGGCGACCGAGAGGTCCTCATCCAGCTCAGGCCAGTGGATCCCCTCGCCCCGCCCGATCAGACGCCAATCGGCGCGTTGCGCCGGAGTTGCCGCAGCAAGGCGCGGGAACCAGGACAGTGGTGCACTGACCGTGCGTCCGTCGAGAAGGCGCACATGGATCTCCTCGTCGATGCGGACATCGAGGGCGACGGCTTCATGCGTCGAAGTGCTCATGCCATGCCTCCTCGAACTCCTGCTCGTGCACGATGATGATGCGGACCAGTGCGGTGATCTCGCGCGTGGAGAATCCCCGATTGTCCGCACATTCTACGGGCGCAAGCCAGAACTTGGCTGTGTTTCCCGCCTGTTCGACGTGGACGTGCGGTGGTTCCGTACCCTCGTTGCTGTAGAAGAAGTACCGTCGTCCTCGAAGTCGCAGAACCGTCGGCATCGCCCCACCTCCGCTGCCAAGGTAGGCAGCCGAACGGCTGAGGATCCGGGTGATCACTGAATCGGTGGGAACCGCCGCACACCGCGCGCGTGGGGAGGACGAGATCAGGAGAGCCGCCGCACCCATCGGGATGCGGCGGCTCTCCTGGTTGATTGATCTGCCCCCGGGTCAGCGCTTCACGAGGTGCGCGGGACGCTGCATGAACAGGATCCCGATCACGCCGACCAGCAGCACGGCCGCCGGCAGGATCATCGACTGCGCCATCGCGGAGGAGAACCCCGCCACCACGACGTCGGGCAGCTTGCCGGTGCCGAAGTCGCCGCCCTGGCTGGCGGCTCCCGGAAGGTTCGCCTCCAGACGGCCCTGCATGAGCGCGGCGATCGCGGCCGAGCCGAGCACGGAACCGATCGTCCTGGTGGTGTTGTAGATGCCCGCGCCCGCGCCCGCCTGCCGCGGCTCGAGGTTGCGCGTGGCGGTGGTGGCGAGCGGGCCCCACATTCCGGCCTGGCCGATGCCCATGAGCGCCGAGGGCAGCAGGAACATCCAGATCGGGGTGTCCGGGGTCATCAGCAGGCCGTACCAGACCAGGGCGACTGTCGTGAGGCCGAGACCGGGCACGAGCAGGACGCGCGGATCGACGCGGTCGAGGATCCGGCCCGCGATCGGCGCGAGCACGCCCGACAGCACCGCCATCGGGATCAGCAGCAGCGCCGCCTCGGTCGGCGTGAGCCCCCGGGCGAGCTGGTAGAAGAACATCATCGGCAGCGACATCGAGGTCACGGTGAACCCGACCGTGGCGATCCCGAAGTTCGCGACCGAGAAGTTGCGGTCGCGGAACAGGCCCAACGGAACCAGCGGCTCGCTGCGCGTCTTCGCCTGCTGCCAGATGAAGACCGCCATCACCACGATGCCGGCCGCGATCATCGCCCAGATCCACCCGGCCCAGTCGTAATGCTGGCCCTCCTGCAGACCGAACACGATGAGGAACAGGCCGAGAGCGCTGAGCACGACGCCGACCATGTCGAACCGGTGCTCGTGGGTCTTCAGCCGAGGAACGAGGATCCAGGCGAGCACGAAGCCGATCACGCCGACGGGGAGGTTGATGAAGAAGATCCACTCCCACCCGAAGGCGTCGACCAGCAGACCGCCGGCCAGAGGGCCCACGAGCGTGGCGACGCCCGCCGTCGCGCCCCACAGGCCCATCGCGGCGCCGCGGCGCTCGGCGGGGAAGGTGCGCGTGATGACCGCCATGGTCTGCGGCGTCATCAGCGCGGCGCCCAGGCCCTGCACGGCGCGGAAGACGATCAGCATCTCCAAGGAGCTGGAGAGTCCGCAGCCGAGCGACGCCAGCGTGAAGATCGTCAGACCGATCAGGTACATGTTCTTCGGACCGAACCGGTCGCCGAGGCGTCCGGTGATCAGCAGCGGCACGGCGTAGGCGAGCAGGTAGGCGCTGGTCACCCATACGACGTTGTCGAGGTTGTTCGTGGACGGGTCCAGCGCGGCCTTGATCGCAGGGTTCGCGACCGAGACGATCGTGGTGTCCACGAGGATCATGAAGAAGCCGATGACCAGCGCCCAGAGGGCGGGCCAGGGGCTCTTCGGCTTGTGGCCGACGGCGTATGCGCCGGTCGACGTACCGATGGTTTCAGCCATTCTGGTGTGCCTTTCGCTTGGCAAGAAGGTGATCCGGATCCGGGCCCCACGCGAAGTCGGGGGACGAGATCCGGGGGATCAGGGTGGCGAGCCAGTCGATCTCCGCCTGCAGCATCAGGCGGTGCCGGATCGGCTCGAGGAGGTACTGCTCCGGCACATCGCGAGTCCCTGCGCCGTCGAGCGCGGCGCCGATCGTCGCCAGCTCCTCACCGAGCAGCGCGAGCCGCTGGGTGAGCAGGTCGACCGCTTCGTCCCGGTCGAGGTTGTGCGCCTCGGCCAGGGCGACGCGGAATGCGGTGCGCCGACGGCTGCCGCCGAGTTCACGGCGCACCCACTCGCGCACCGCGTCCGTACCCGCCGGCGTGACGGCGTACGTCGTTCGCTCGGGGCGGTTGCCGTCGCGATCGACGCCGACCTCCTCGAGCAGGCCCTGCCCGTGCAGGCGGGAGACGGTGTGGTACAGCGTTCCGTTGGAGATCGGGATGATCCGGTCGTCGCGACGGGCGCGCAGCAGCCGCGCCATCTCGTAGGGGTGCATGTCACCCTCGCTCAGCAGCGCGAGCACCATCACCCCCAGAGGGGTGAGCGCCGGATCCTTCACCATCACTCCATCCCGACTAGTCCATCTGGACTAGTCCGTCGACGACTATACGCCGATTCGGATCCCCACACCACCACTTCTCGCGCCGGGCCCTCGCCCGCACCGATCGCCGCAGCTCCGCTCGCCCCCCTCACCGCAGCGCCGCCGTGAGCTGGGCAGGCGTCAGCGCGCGATCCGCATAGACGAGACGCAGGACGGCCGGATCCGGGTTGCCCAGATCCGGAGCGCGGTGGACGAGACGCAGCCCGACCTTCTCCGCCACGGCGGCAGAGGCGCGGTTGTGCTCGACGAGGTAGGCGATCACCGGGATCTCGGGGGCGACCTGCGCCGCCGCCGCGAGCGCCGCACGAGCCACTTCCGTCGCGTACCCGCGACCGTGATGATCCGCGGAGAGCCGGTAGCCGAGGTTCCACACGCGGGCGGGCCCATCGGGGCCGGCGTCGGGCGCGTGGGCGCCCAGCAGCGTGCCGCCGCCGTTGCCGATGACCTCGCCGGTCTCACGCAGCCGCACGACCCAGGATCCGAGTCCGTGGATCCGCCAGCTGGACTCCCAGCGCTCGAGCATCGCGGCGATGCGTTCCGGCTCGGTGGGCCGGAGGCTCGGGAAGTGCGTCCACACGCGGGGATCGCTGTAGATGGCGAAGACGGCATCGAGGTCGCCCGGCGCAGGCCGCCGCAGGCTGAGACGGTCGGTCAGGATCTCGAAGGGGATGTCGGCGCTCACCCGTGCACACTAGGCGGGACCTCGGACATCGCGGCCGCCTCCGTGCCAGACCTGGCGGGACGCCCGCGATAATGGACGCGTGAGCACACCCCTCGAACTGTCCGGCTGGCGTCACCTCTACTCCGGCAAGGTCCGCGATCTGTACGCGCCGGAGGATCCCGCGGACGAGCGGCTGCTGGTCGTCGCGAGCGATCGGGTCAGTGCATTCGACTTCGCGCTCGAGCCGCCGATCCCGCAGAAGGGCGCCCTGCTCACGAGCCTCAGCCGCTGGTGGTTCGACCGGCTCGCGGAGGGAGCGGACCCGATTCCGAACCACCTGGTGGACGGCGACGTCCCTGCCGAGGTCGCCGATCGTGCGATGCTCGCCCGGTCGCTCGAGATGCTGCCGATCGAGTGCGTGGTGCGCGGCTACCTGACCGGATCCGGCTGGCTCGAGTATCAGGAGAGCGGAACCGTCTGCGGGATCGGTCTGCCCGCCGGCCTGCAGAACGGCGACCGGCTGCCCGAGCCGTTGTTCACCCCCGCGTACAAGGCGCCGATGGGCGAGCACGACGAGAACATCACCTTCGAGCGAACCGCCGAGATCGTCGGCGCAGAGCGCGCCGCCGAGCTGCGCGACCTGTCGCTCGCGATCTATCGGCGCGCCGCCGCCATCGCCGAGGAGCGCGGGCTCATCCTCGCCGACACGAAGTTCGAGTTCGGCGTCGACGGCGACGGCGACGGGGTCCTCCGCCTCGCCGACGAGGTGCTGACGAGCGACTCCTCGCGGTACTGGGACGCCGAGTCGTGGCGGACCGGATCCACTCCCTCCGCCCGGATGGCGAGCTTCGACAAGCAGATCGTGCGGGACTGGCTGAGCGCCCACTGGGACAAGCAGGGCACCCCGCCCGTACTACCCGCCGAGGTCGTCGCGCAGACCGCCGCGCGCTACGCCGAGCTGCTCGCCCGCCTGACCGCCTGACCCGTCCCCGCCCCGGGGCGCCCCGGGCCCGGGGTGCCCCGCCCCGGGCTCCCACAGAACCGTGTCCCACTTTCGGCTGTGGAACGGGGCCTTTCGCCGCCGAATTCGGGACATGGTGCCGCCGAAAGTGGGACACGGTCTGCCACGACGGGGCAGCCGCCTCCCAGGGAACGCCCAGGATAGGGTTTCTCCAGCCCCCCTCCCCCGATCCCGAGGAGCCCGCATGCCCCTGTGGAAGATCCACGGCGACGGACGCACCGTCGAACCCGGCGCCGTCGTCCGCCCCGATGAGCGCCTGAACTGGCCCGCCACGATCGCGATCGGCGTGCAGCACGTCGTGGCGATGTTCGGTGCGACGTTCCTCGTGCCGATCCTCACCGGCTTCCCGGTGCCCACGACTCTGCTCTTCAGCGGCGTCGGCACGATCCTGTTCCTGCTMATCACGCGCAACAAGCTGCCCAGTTATCTCGGATCCTCGTTCGCGTTCATCGCCCCGGTGACCGCCGCCACCGCCGCCCACGCGACCGGAGGCGACAGCGGGATCGGCGCCGCCCTCGCCGGCATCGTCGCGGTCGGCGTGCTGCTCGCGATCATCGGCGTCGTCGTGCACGTCGCCGGCGTGAAGTGGGTGGACCGGTTCCTGCCGCCCGTGCTGGCGGGCACGATCGTCGCGCTCATCGGGTTCAACCTCGCCGGCGCCGCGTACGGCAACTTCGCCAAGGCGCCCGTCACGGCCACCTTCACCCTCGCGATCACGATCGTGTTCGCCGTGCTCTTCCGCGGATTCCTGGGCCGGATCTCGATCTTCCTCGGCGTGATCGCGGGCTACATCTTCGCGGCCTTCCGCGGCGAGCTCGACTTCTCCGCGGTCGACAAGGCGGCCTGGGTGGGCCTTCCCACGTTCCACTTCCCCGACTTCGGAACGCCGAGCGTCTGGAGCGGCATCGCCATGTTCCTCCCCGTCGTGCTCGTGCTCATCGCCGAGAACGTCGGCCACGTCCGCGGCGTCGCGACCATGGTCGAGGATCCGGAGATCAACGCGCAGACCGGAAAGGCGCTGATCGCCGACGGCGTCTCGACCACGATCGCCGGCTTCTTCGGCGGATCCGGAACGACGACATACGGCGAGAACATCGGCGTGATGGCGTCGACCAGGGTGTACTCGACCGCGGCCTACTGGGTCGCCGGCATCGCGGCGATCCTGCTCAGCCTCTCGCCGAAGTTCGGCGCGATCATCAACTCGGTGCCCGCGGGCGTGCTCGGCGGCATCACGACGGGGCTCTACGGCCTCATCGGCGTGATCGGCATCAAGATCTGGGTCGACAACCGCGTCGACTTCTCCCGCCCCGTGAACCAGTACACCGCCGCCGTCGCACTCGTCATCGCGGTCGGCGGGTTCTCGATCGCGGTCAAGGACTCGGGCTTCGTGCTCGGCGGCATCGTCATCGCGACGGTGGCCTCGATCGTCATCTACCACGGCGGCAACGCGATCGCTCGGCTGCGCAAGACCGGCGCAGACGACCCCCGCCCGCTCGAGGCCGTCGGCCCGATGGGCGGCGACCCGGCCTGATCACCGCGAGGGGGACCGCGAAACCGAACCCGCGTCCCGAAACCGACGATGATTTCGTGGGTCTCGGGCGGCAGGTTCGGTTTCGCGGTCCAGCGGCGTGACGCCAGCGCCGGCGCCAGCAGGTCAGCGCGAAGCCCGCGCGCGCGGCTCGGATCCGGGAGCAGGCGCGGACTTCGGCATTCCGGGGAGAGGCGCCGCGGGCTCGGGCAGGCCGTAGCGGCGGTGCACCCAGCGGCGCGCCTCCTCGAGCGGGTAGGAGTCGCCGTAGACGATGCACTGCCCCACGATCCCGTCGAGCACGCTGCGGAGCATGATCTCCTCGAGCGCCGGATCCGCATCGCCGCGGTCGCGGAAGATGGAGCGCACCGCGTCCTCCGCGGCGATGACACCCGCCATGTGCCGCCGCTCCCCCTCCGCGAACAGGGCTCGCGTGGTCGGCTGCTGCTGCAGGGCGACCATCACGCGCTGCAGAGGCAGGGCGACCGCGGTCATGCCGAGTGCGGTGTCGATGATGGCCGCGAGCCGCACCTCCGGGGGGAGTGAGGCGGCGGACGGCGGGGGAACCTGCTCCTTGGCCGGCCGCGCGGCGGCACCCTCGGCCTCGGCGACACGGGCTCCCGCCGCSGCACCCGCCGCCGCGGCACCCGCACCCGCGGACTCGGCCACAAGGGCGTGATCGGCCGGCCCGCTGTGCGCGATGCCGAGCAGCATGTCGAACCAACGGTCGATCACGGCCTGGACGAGCTGCTCCTTGCCGCCGAAGTAATAGTTGACCAGACCCTGGGCGACACCCGCACGCCCGGTGATGTCGGCGATCGTGGCGCCGTCGATCCCGCGCTCGGCGAAGACGTCGATCGCCGCCTCGAGCAGGCCCTCGCGCGAGCGCTCCCGAGCGATGCGGTTCTGCTCCGGGGAGCGTGCCATGCGCCGTGCCTTCCGGATCCGTTTTCCGGGTGACGGATCCTTTCGCTACATTAATCACTGAATCTACATTCAACCTACGTAAACCCTCACGCCCCGGAGGCCTCTCATGCACGGCAGTGCCCGCGTCGATCTGAACGACCTCGGCAGCCTCGTCGGATGGCTCTTCGCGCAGTGGTGGGTGTGGGTGATCGTCGGCGTCGTCGTGCTGTTCTTCCTGGTGATCTGGATCCTGCCGGCCGCGAAGGTGAAGCCCTCCGAGGCGTACTCGACCGATGACCGCGAGGCGAACGAGATCGCCCTGGGCTTCCTGCAGATCGTGAACCAGCCGTCCGGCCCGTGGAACGACCCGACCGCGTCCGCGCTGACCCAGGGCGAGAAGAAGCGCCTGGTCGAGATGTGGGGGGTCGCCACCCGCGAGGAGTGGCTCGCCGGCATCGAGCGGCTCGTCACCGTTCGGCGTCGCCGCGACGTGTGGGTGACGTGCCTCGCCATCCGTGCAGACCTCGCAGGACGCCTCGGCCGCGTGCCGAAGTCCAAGGAGTGGACAGCCGCGATCATCGAGGCCGGCGGCGACAAGCGCGACGCCCGCTCCTTCGTCGCGGCGATCGAGGGCGTCGAGGCGCAGGTGCGCAAGCTCGTCGGCAAGGACATCGTCACGCCCGACGTCTACGTCCGCACGCTCGACGGCTACGCGCTCGGCCAGGCCGTCGCGCTCGCGACCTGGGGTGTCGCCCTGGGCCACGCCGACGTGGCGGAGGCGCGCGCGATCATCCACCGCATCAACGAGGAGGGCCGCCCCGCGTTCTCCTCCTGGGCCGACTTCGGCCTGAGCTACATCACGGGCCGCGTGATGCACTGGAGCGACGGCGTGATCGGCGAGAAGACCTTCGACAAGTTCGGCGACGGGTGGTCCGAGTTCAAGGCCGCCGCCACCGCGAAGCGCAACGGGCCGTGGGCGTCTCTGCCCTGGCGGGTCGGGTGAGCGGAATCTCATGAGCACGGATCCGCGCGCCGCGGAGCCGATCCGGATCGATCTCTCCGCCCTGCGCACCCCGCCGGGAATGCGCACGCTGCTCGCCTATGAGCGAGCAGCGCGCATCCCCCTGCACCGACGCTTCTTCGTGGTGCTCGCCGGGGTGCTGCTGCTCACGGCGGCGATCGTGGCCGCGCTCTGGTGGCTCGGCTCCGTCGGGATGCTCGCCCGCGTGCCGCTGCTGGCCGCGTTCGGCGCCTTCTACGGCGCGCTGGGAGCGATCGGCTTCGTCTGGTACGCCGTGGGGCTCTCGCGCCGCGCGCGCCTGGCGATGTTCGCGTGGGCGAACGGGTGGGCCTATGCGGATCTGTTGCAGGGCACCCGACGTCCGGGTTCGGCGTTCACGCGCATGCGCCGCTCGATCGAGCGCGGCGTCGTCGCCTCGGAGGACGAGCGCATCCCGTTCGAGCTGGGCCTCGCGCGTTCGATCGGCAGTCGGGACGAGGCCGCGACCGTGCAGCGCCCCTTCGCCTTCATCGAGCTCCCGCTGCCCGCGAAGGTCCCGCACATCGTGCTGCGCAACCGCCGCCGCAGCATCGTGCCCACTCTGGGGCTGGGCGGCGCGCGGATGGATCTGGAGGGCCACTTCGCGTCCACGTTCCAACTGCTCGTGCCCGAGGGCTATCAGCGCGACGCGCTCTACATCTTCACGCCCGATCTCATGGCGCGGATCCTGGATCTCGGCGCCGGCGCCGAGCTCGAACTCGTCGAGGATCGCGCCTACCTGTATCTGCCCGGCAGCACCCGGTTCGATCGACCGGACGTGATGCAGGGGGCCGTGCAGCTCGCCGAAGAGCTGCACCGACGCTTCGCGGTGCGCACAGGCGCGTACCGAGACGAGAGCACCGGCCCGATCGAACGACCGGAGGGAGTGGCGATCGGGCTGGGCGGACAGCGCCTCGGCGGGCAGGGAGTATCCCTGCTCGCCGTGGCCGGCGTATCGGCGGCGGTGATCCTCTCCGCAGGGGTCACGGCGTTCGCGCTGTTCGGCGGAGCGATCCTGCGATCAGGGGGTTGACCGCAGGCGCCGGTCTCTTGGGGGGATCGGCGACCGACGCCTCGTCTCCTGCGCTGTGCACGGCAGGGAGGCGGGGCGCTTCGGCGTCTGTGCGTGGCACGCGTCTCACGCCGATGCGGCGACGCACCTCACGCCGACCCGCGCACCACCAGCTCGGTGCCGAGGGTCGTGCGGTGCGGAGGGGCTGACCCCGTGAGCCGGTCGATCAGCACGCCCGCGAGCGCCTCGCCCTGCGCGTGCATGGGCTGGCGGATCGTGGTGAGTGCCGGATCCGTCGAGAGCGCCACGGGCGAGTCGTCGAAGCCGACGATCGCGACGTCCTCCGGAATCCGCACGCCCGCGCCGCGGAGCGTCCGCAGCACGCCGCGGGCCATGAGGTCGCTCGCCGCGAAGACCGCATCGGGCAGCGCGCCTCCTGGTCGGGCGGCGCGCGTGAGCAGCTCCTGAGCCGCACGCGCGCCACTGGCCTCGGAGTAGTCACCCGCGATCTCGGCGAACGGCTGCAGCCCGTCCTCGGCGAGACGCGCACGGAAGCCGGCGAGCCGATCCACGGCACCGGCCATCGACAGCGGTCCGGTCACGGTCGCGATCCGTCCTCGCCCGATGCCCCGCAGGTGCTCGACCGCCTGCCGCCCGCCGGTGACGTTGTCCACGTCCACGAACCAGTCGTCATCGCCGCCGTTGGTACGACGACCACCGAACACGACAGGCACCGCCTCGACGATGCGGTCGACGAAGGCGTCGCTGTTGTGGTGGGACAGGATGATCGCACCGTCCACTCCGCCGTTGCGCACGAAGCCCGTCATCCGGCCGCCCGGATCGTCGCTCGCGATCAGCAGGTTCAGGATGTAGTCCGAGCGCGCGATCCGGTCGCTGATACCCGCCACGACCGCGCCGAAGTAGGGGTCGCCGAAGAAGCGGCGGGTGTCCTCTGGCACGACGAGCGCGATCGCGTGCGTCTGCCGCAGAGCGAGCGAACGCGCCGCGCGGTTGGGGACGTAGCCGAGGCGCGCGATCGCGTCCTGCACCGACTCGAGAGCGTGCGGGCTCACCGCGGTCGATCCGTTCACGACCCGCGACACCGTCGACCGGGAGACGCCCGCCGCGGCCGCGACCTCCTCGATCGTGGCGCGCCCTGAGCCGCGCGGATCCGACGCCCAGCCCTCCGCTCGACCCTCGGTCCGGCCCTGCGCTCGGCCCTGCGCAGCCTTCGACCCGGTGCCTCCGGCACCCGGGTTCGACGCACCGGACATGCTCAGACCGCCCGGGCCGCGATGATCCTGGCGTACTCGCGCCCGGAGTCCTTCACGATCCGCTCCTGCGTGTCGTAGTCGACCCGGACGATCCCGAACCGCTTGCCGTAGCCCCATGACCACTCGTAGTTGTCCAGCAGCGACCACGCGAAGTAGCCGCGCACGTCGACGCCCTCCTCGATCGCGTCATAGGTCGCCGCGACGTGCTCGCGCAGGAACATGGCGCGCTCCGAGTCGTGCACGACGCCGCCGACGATGACCCCCGTCTCGGGGTCGGCCACGCGTCCGCCCTCGAGCTCGTCGTCATACGCCGCGCCGTTCTCGGTCACGTAGAGCGGCAGCCCCGGCGCGTACTCGGTGCCGAGCCGCCGCAGCAGCCGGGTGAGCCCCTCGGGTTGCACCTCCCACCCCATGCCCGTCCGCGGCAGCCCTCGCTCGACCCAGTGCACGTCATCCGCAGCGGGGAACGGCGAGCGCGTGCGCCGTGCGTTCTCGCCCTCGACGCCGCCGTCGTGCGGCGTGCCCTCGCTGCCCGACTGCGGCGTCCCGGAGAGCAGTTCGCCGTGGTAATAGTTGATGCCCAAGCAGTCCAACGGCGCGGCGATGGTTTCGAGGTCGCCGTCGTGAATCGCGGCTGCCCAGCGGCGCACCGCGATCGGATCCACCTCGCGGATGTCGGAGACGACGTCGTCCGGATAGGCGCCGCGGAGCACCGGATCCAGGAACCATCGATTGAACTGCCCGTCGATGCGGCGTGCGGCGTCGACGTCGGCGGGGTCGCGGGCGTCGGCGGGATCGGCGACCGTGAGGTTCAGCGTGATCCCGAGGTCGAGCTTCGGATCCCGCTCCCGCAGCGCCTGGACCGTGCGGCCGTGCGCCAGCAGCAGGTGGTGCGCGGCGAGCATGCCGTCCTCGATGCTGACCCGGCCCGGCGCGTGCACGCCCGCGGTGTAGGACAGGAACGAGGAGCACCAGGGCTCGTTCAGCGTGGTCCAGTGCTGCACGCGGTCGCCGAGCGCGTCGTGCACGCTGAGCGCGTACTCGACGAAGCGCTCCGCGGTGTCGCGGGACGTCCAGCCGCCCTTCTCCTCGAGCGCCTGGGGCAGATCCCAGTGGTACAGCGTGAGCCAGGGCACGATGCCGCCCGCGAGCAGCTCGTCGACGAGGCGGTCGTAGAACGCGAGGCCTGCGGGGTTGACCGCGCCGCCGTCGGGGCGCACGCGCGCCCACGAGGTGGAGAAGCGGTAGGCCTGCAGGCCCAGCTCGCCCATGAGCCGCACGTCGTCGGCGTAGCGGTGGTAGTGGTCGCAGGCGACGTCGCCGGTTTCGCCGTTCAGCACGGCACCGGGTTCGCGGGCGAACGCGTCCCAGATCGATGCGGTGCGGCCGTCCTCGAAGGCGGCGCCCTCGATCTGGTACGCGGCGGTGGCGGCCCCGAACAGGAAGCCGTCGGGGAATCGGCGGACGGACGTGTTCAAGGGCGCTCCTTCGCTCGGYGCGTCGTCGGGTCGGCGCGGTGGTGGATTCGCGGCAGGGCTCGGCATGAGGCACTCATGCCGCATGAGAGCGTCCCCGACGATCCGGATCAGGCTATGGGAGCGCTCCCACGATGTCAACAGCCGCGGTGGCGCCGCCGTTCCGCGCGGAACTCAGTCGATTCGTGCACGCGGGACCCGTTTCGCGACCGGCAACCCCCGATTCGACTGAGTTCGGCACGCCCCGCGCCCGAGACCGCACCGCGTACCCTGGACCGGTGACCTCCTCGCCCGCGCTCGTCCGTGCCGAATCGCTCATCCGCTCGATCCCGGACCACCCGGAGCCGGGCATCCTGTTCCGCGACATCACACCGCTGCTGGCGGACCGCGAGGCGCTGCAGGCGACGACCGAGGCTCTCGTCGCGCCGTTCCGCGGATCCTTCGACGTCGTCGCGGGGATCGAGGCGCGCGGCTTCATCCTCGCCGGAGCGGCAGCGATCGAGGCGGGGACCGGCTTCGTGCCGATCCGCAAAGCGGGCAAGCTTCCCCTTCCGGCCGCGTCCGTGGACTACGCGCTCGAGTACGGCACCGCCACGATCGAGATGCACGACGACCTGCCCGCCGGATCCCGGATCCTGCTCATCGACGACGTGCTCGCCACCGGCGGCACCCTGGCCGCAGGCCGGAGGATCGTCGAACAGCTCGGCTATCACGTCGCCGGGATCTCGGTGCTCTTCGAGATCGACGGGCTGGGTGGCCGCGACGTCGTCGGCGATGTGCACACCGTGTTCCGCAGCTGAACCCCTCCCGCCCCGTGCTGCCCTCGAAGAGTGCGCCGGCCGGCGACCGGGCGGCGACCGGCCGGCGACCGGGCGGCGACCGGGCGGCGAAAACCGGACGGTAGACTGGACGCGCCCTCCCGCCCGCGACATTTCGGAGCCTCGAATGCCCACCATCGTCGTCGACGTCATGCCCAAGTCCGAACTGCTCGACCCGCAGGGGAAGGCCGTCTCCGGAGCGTTCGCCCGCACCGGCGTGACCGCGTTCAGCGACGTCCGCATCGGCAAGCGCTTCGAGCTCACGGTCGACGGTGACATCACCGACGACGTGCTCGCCGAGGCTCGGCGGATCGCCGAAGAAGTGCTCTCCAACTCCGTGATCGAGGACGTCGTCGGCATCGAGGTCGCGGAATGACGATCCGGATCGGGGTCGTCACCTTCCCCGGCTCCCTCGACGACCGCGATGCTCAGCGCGCCGTGCGCATCGCCGGCGCCGAGCCGGTCGCGCTCTGGCACGGGGATCACGACCTCGCCGGCGTCGACGCCGTGATCCTGCCCGGCGGCTTCAGCTACGGCGACTATCTGCGCTCCGGCGCGATCGCCGCGCTCTCGCCGATCATGACCGAGGTCAAGGACGCGGCGGCCAAGGGCATGCCGATCCTGGGGATCTGCAACGGTTTCCAGATGCTCGTCGAGGCGCACCTGCTGCCCGGCGGCCTGATCCGCAACGACCACCAGCACTTCGTGCGCCGCGACCAGAAGCTCACGGTCGAGAACGCCGACACGGCGTGGACCCGCGACTTCCGCGCCGGCCAGGAGATCATCATCCCGCTCAAGAACGCCGAGGGCGGCTACATCGCCTCCGACGAGACGCTCGATCGCATCGAGGGCGAGGGCCTGGTCGCCTTCCGCTATGCGGGCGTGAATCCGAACGGATCCCTCCGCGACATCGCCGGCCTCACCAACCCCGCCGGCAACGTCGTGGGTCTGATGCCGCACCCCGAGCACGCGACCGAGCCCGGCTTCGGCCCCGACACGTCCGCCGCGATGCGCAGCGGCGTCGACGGCCTGCCGTTCTTCACGAGCGCGATCGCCGCGATCGCCCGCGTCGCCGCCTGACCCCCTCCTACTTTCGAGTCGTCCCCGTCAGCGGATCCCCCGGGGTCCGCTGACGGGGACGACTCTGTTGGTGGGGGCCATCACCGGGGGGGCGTTGCGCGTGCGGATCCCCGGGGTTAGCGTCGGAACCGTCCCCGACGTTGGGAGAAGCGCATGGCCGGCCGGTTCGTGTACTGGATGAACGTGTCGCTCGATCTGCGGATCGAAGCCGCCCCTGGCGATGACGGCGGCGGCGACTGGATGCGGATCGACGAACCGCTGCATCTCGAGTTCAACCGGCGCGCCGCGGAGCTGTCCCTCATGGTGCAGGGCCGTCGCGTATTCGAGATCATGGAGTCGTTCTGGCCCGCCGCGCGTGACGACGCCTCGCTGCCCGCGTTCATGCGGGAGTACGGTGCGATCTGGACCGACAAGCCGAAGATCCTCGTCTCGCGCACCCGGGCCGAGGCGCCGTTCCACACGCGGGTCATCGGCGAGAACGCGGTCTCCCGGCTCGCCGAGGTCCGTGCCGAGACCGAGGGCAGCATCGGCGTCGGCGGGGCGACGCTCGCCACGGCGCTGCTCGACGCAGGCCTGCTCGACGAGCTCCTGCTGTTCACGCACCCGGCGATCCTCGGATCCGGTCGCCCGCTGTTCGACGATCCGCGCCCCGGCGAGCCCAGGCCCCCGGTGATCCTCGATCTGCTCGAGCAGGCCTCCTACGACCAAGGCGTCACCCTGCACCGCTACGCCATCCACCGCTGAGCGTCCCTCGTGGCTGAGCCCCCCTCGTGGCTGAGCCCCCCCGTGGCTGAGCCCCCCACCTCCCAGTCGTCCCCATCAGCGGACGCGATAGGCGCCGCTGACGGGGACGACTCGAAGTAGGAGCGGCCACCACAGGGGGCGGCGGTGCGACGGTCGGCCGAGGGCCGGCGGCCAGACCCCGATCAGGACGGCCATCACCACGACCGTGACGAGTTCGTGCGCGATGTTCAGCACGGTCAACGAACTGGGGCGCCCCTCGAAGGCGTCGTGCGTGATGAACCGCGCCGCCGTGAACCCCATCCACAGCGTGATCGCCGTGACCAGCGCCGAGAGGAAGAAGGATCCGCCGTAGAAGTGCCAGGCGATCGCCGTTGCTCCGGCGAGCACCCAGGCCGTGAGGAAGCTCACGATCACGGTCGCGATGATGGCGAGGACAGGGCTGCCCTTGGGGTTGTCGAGGTCGACCCCCGCGAGGCGGGCCCAGCGGGTGCCGAGCACACCGCGGGCGTACCAGATGGATCCGACGATCATGCTCGATGCGGTCGCCAGCAGTACGGCCCAATAGTTGATCTCGGGAACCATGACAGCCTCCTCAGGTCGGTGCCGGACCGCCGACAGCGCCCCGGTGCGCTCAGAGTACCGCCGCAGCGCTCCCCATCGCCCGGTCGTCCCCGTCAGCGGACGCTATAGGCCCCGCTGAGGGGGACGACTCGAAAGTGGGAGGGCAAGCGAGGGGGCGCCAGGGCCGGGGCGGGGGTCACCGGGCGGGGGTCACCAGGGGCTGGGCTCGTAGTCCTTCAGGAACACGCCGTGGACGTCCTCGCCGGCCTCGCCGCGCACGATCGGGTCGTACACGCGGGCGGCGCCGTCGATGAGGTCGAGCGGAGCGTGGAACCCCTCCTCGGCGAGGCGCACCTTCGTGTGGTGGGGGCGCTCGTCGGTGATCCAGCCCGTGTCGACCGCGGTCATCAGGATCCCGTCGGTCTCCAGCATCTCGCCGGCGCTCGTGCGCGTGAGCATGTTCAGCGCGGCCTTCGCCATGTTCGTGTGCGGGTGCCCTGGGCCCTTGTACCGCCGAGAGAACTGGCCCTCCATCGCCGAGACGTTCACGATGTGCTTGCGTCGGGCGGGCGAGGCGGCCATGGCCGGACGCAGCCGGCTGATGAGCAGGAACGGCGCCGTCGTGTTGCAGAGCTGCACCTCGAGCATCTCGAGCGGATCCACCTGGTCCACGCTCTGCACCCAGCTGTTCACCCGGTTCACGTCGGGCACGAGGCCGCCCGCGTCGATCGCCGTGCCGTCCGCGTGCTTCGCGAGGGAGGAGGATCCCGGCGCCATCGCGAGGCGGGACAGGTCTTCTGCGGTGAGCGCCTGACCGCCCTGTTCGGCGATCGTGCCGCCCAGCGAAGCGGCCGACAGTAAGGGCGTGGCGATGGACAGCAGCGGGTGCGCGTCGACCGAGGCCTGCAGTGCCTCGGGATGCGGGTCCGCGGTGTGCCCGAAGGTCTCCATCTCGGGCAGCGGCCCGTCCGGAAGCGGCTGCAGCTCGGCGTCGGCGAGCAGCGAATACGCGCCGGGCGAGCGGCGCACGGTCTGCGCGGCGTTGTTGATGAGGATGTCGAGCGGGCCCTGAGCTGCGACCGAGTCGGCGAGCGCGATCACCTGAGCGGGGTCGCGCAGGTCGATGCCGACGACGCGGAGCCGGTGCAGCCAGTCGGCCGAGTCCGGAAGCGCCGCGAACCGGCGCACCGCGTCGCGCGGGAACCGCGTCGTGATCGTGGTGTGCGCGCCGTCGCGGAGCAGCCGCAGTGCGATGTGCATGCCGATCTTGGCGCGGCCTCCGGTGAGCAGCGCGCGCCTGCCGTCGAGGTCGGTGCGGGCGTTGCGCTTGCCGTGGCTGAACCGCGCGCAATCGGGGCAGAGCTGGTGGTAGAACGCGTCGACCGTCGTGTACGGCTGCTTGCAGATGTAGCAGTTGCGGGGCTTCAGCAGCTCGCCGGCGGTCGGAGCATCGGTCACGCTGCTCTCGAGGTCGAGACCACGCGTCTCGTCGTCGATGCGGTCCGGGGCTCCCGTCGCGGTCGCCGCGATGGTGGCGCGGTCGGCTTCGGCGATCGCATCTCGGATCTCCCGGCGGCGCACGCGCTTGGCGGCCTTGAACATGGCCGAGGTCCCCCGGCGCACGGCGATGAAATCGGGGTGATCCTGATCGAGCCCGTGCAGCTCGGCGAGCACGCGGAGGGTGGTCGCGAGGTCGGTCGGGTCGATGCCGGATCCGACGGCGTCGCCGCCTGTCGTGGCGCTGCGGTCGCTCTGCGTCGACGGGGCGTCGGAGGGGGCGTCGGTCATTGTCCCCATTTTACGCGAGCCGGCTGGATGAGTGCCCGGGCGTTGCGCCGCCCCGCGCTGTCGAGCGCACGGGTGGTTGCCGAGTGCACGGGTCGTTGCCGAGCCATGCACTCGGAGCCGTCGGCCCGCCCCGGCCCACGAACACACGGCTTGCTACCGAGTGCACGGCCAGTTCCCGTCGAGATCCCGTGCACACGACAGGATCCCGTGCAGTCGGGCGGATCCCGACGCGAGTGAGCGCGTCCGTGAGGTGCTGACTTCTATCCGGACCGACGAGTGCACGACTTGTTGCCGGCTGCACGGCTTGCTGACGCGGAGAAGCCGTGCGCTCGGCAGGATCCGGTGCATCCGGCAGGATCCGGTGTATCCGGCAGGATCCGGTGCAGCCGGCAGGAACGGGTGCACCCGGGCAAGATCCCGTGCACTCGGCGGGATCCGGTGCACCCGGCACGATCCCGTGCACTCGGCAGGAACCCGTGCACCCGGCAGGAACCGGTGCACCCGGCAGGATCCCGTGCAGTCGAGGGGATCCGGCGGGCGCGTCGGGGCATACGCTCGAGGGGTGAGCCTGCTCGTCACCGTCCCCACCGCCGAACTCGCCGCCGACATCGCCGCCCAGGGCCCGCTGCCCGATGGCGTGGAGGTGCAGGTCTGGGACATGACCACGCCCCCGCCTGCGGCGCGGATCGACATCGTCGTGCCGTCGTACCTCGGACGGCAGCGCTTCGCCGCACTGGACGGCGTCGACGTCGGTCTCGTGCAGGGGCAGATGATCGGGTACGAGGCCGTGATCGATCGCGTGCCTGCGGGGGTGCCGTTCGCGAACGCCGCCACCGTGCACGAGCCCGCCACCGCCGAGCTCGCCGTCGCGCTGACGCTCGCGGCGCAGCGCGAGCTGCCGCGGTTCGTGCGCGCGCAGGACGCGGGCGTCTGGGATCGGGCGTTCACATCGAGCCTCGCGGATCGGCGCGTGCTGCTGGTCGGCATCGGCGGCGTCGGCAAGGCGGTGGCCCGTCGCCTCGCCGGCTTCGAGACCACCATCACCGCGATCGCGCAGACCGCGCGCACCGAGGTGATCGACGGCGTCGGCGAGATCACCGTGCACGCGCTCGCCGACCTGCCGGCGCTTCTCCCCGACGCGGAGATCGTCATCCTGTCTCTGCCCGGCGGATCCGCCACGCACCGGCTGTTCGACGCGGCGATGTTCGCGCGTATGGCCGACGGGGCGCTGCTCGTCAACGTCGGTCGCGGAACGCTCGTCGACACGCACGCGCTGGTCGCCGAGAACGGCCGGATCCGCGCCGCCCTGGACGTCATGGATCCGGAGCCGCTGCCCGAGGGACACCCGCTGTGGACCGCTCCCGGCGTGCTGTTCACCCCGCATGTCGGCGGCGCCTCGACCGCCATGAGCCCGCGCATCGCGGCCCTCGTGCGGACGCAGATCGACCGCATGCTCGCGGGCGCGGAGCCGGTGAACCTCATCCCGCGGTGAACTCGCGCACGGCTTCCGCGCGGGCCGCAGTCGGGCGTCCGGCCGCCACCGTTCTCAGGATGGATACGCCGGTTCGGCGTTCCCCGACCTCGGATTCCGCGGATCCGCAGAATCCATCCTGAGAACGGGATGCCCGCTCGACGGCGGCGGCCGCTGCAGCAGGGGAGCAATCCCGCTCGAACCGATTCGATCCCCGCGTTTCCGGGATCCACCGGCATCCCGGTAGCCTGATCGCATGGCCGAGATCGAGCAGCAGTCCGCCCCCGGATCCGAGTGGTGGCGCACCGCCGTCATCTACCAGATCTACCCGCGCTCCTTCGCCGACGCGAACGGCGACGGCATCGGCGATCTGCCGGGCATCACGTCCCGTCTGGACGCGCTGCAGCAGCTCGGCGTCGACGCGATCTGGCTGAGCCCGTTCATGCCCAGCCCGCAGAAAGACGCGGGCTACGACGTCTCCGACTACCGCGGCGTGGATCCGCTCTTCGGCACGCTCGACGATTTCGATGCGATGCTCGCCGCCGCGCACGCCCGCAGCATCCGCGTGATCGTCGACCTGGTGCCGAACCACTCCTCCGATCAGCACCGCTGGTTCCAGGAGGCGCTGCAGGCCGCTCCCGGCAGCCCCGAGCGCGCGCGGTACATCTTCCGCGACGGCAAGGGCGAGCACGGTGAGCTGCCGCCGAACAACTGGCAGAGCGTGTTCGGCGGCGGCATGTGGACCCGGGTCACCGAGCCCGACGGCACGCCGGGCCAGTGGTACCTGCACATCTTCGACCCGAGCCAGCCCGACTTCGACTGGACGAACGAAGAGGTGCGCGAGGAGTTCCGGGGCGTGCTTCGCTTCTGGCTCGACCGCGGCGTCGACGGCTTCCGGGTGGACGTCGCACACGGCATGATAAAGAAGGCGGGGCTGCCCGACTACACGCCCGGCGACGGCGCCGACTCCATGGGCGGCGACCAGGAGGACGTGCCGTACTGGGGCCAGCCCGGCGTGCACGAGATCTACCGCGACTGGCACGACGTGCTCGCCGCCTACGACGGCGACCGCGCCCTGTGCGCGGAGGCGTGGCTGCCCACGCTCGACCAGATCGCGCTGTGGGTGCGCCCCGACGAGATGAACCAGGCGTTCAACTTCAACTACCTGATGACGCCGTGGAACGCCGAGGAGCTGCGCGCCGTCATCCGCGACTCCCTCGACGCGTTCGGCGCGGTCGGCGCCCCCAGCACCTGGGTGCTCTCGAACCACGACGTCGTGCGTCACGCCTCGCGGCTCGCGCTCACGTGGGACAACCCGCAGGGCGACGGCATCGGCCCGCGGGACGAGCCCAAGCCCGATGGGGCCCTCGGCCTCGCGCGCGCCCGCGCCGCGACCACGGTGATGCTCTCGCTGCCCGGATCCGCCTACCTGTACCAGGGCGAGGAGCTGGGCCTGCCCGAGGCGATGGAGATCCCGGACGAGTTCCGGCAGGACCCCACCTGGTTCCGCACGAGCGGCAAGCGCTACGGACGCGACGGCTGCCGCGTGCCGCTGCCGTGGAGCGGCACCGAGCCGTCGTACGGCTTCAACGACACCGGCGCCTCGTGGCTGCCGCAGCCCGCGGAGTGGGCGGAGCACACGCGCGCGCTCGAGGACGGATCCGACACCTCGACCCTCAGGCTGTACAAGACGCTGCTGCAGCTGCGCAAGGAGCGCGGGCTCGGATCCGGATCCCTCGTCTGGGAGGATCTGGGATCCGATGCGGTCGCGTTCCGGCGCGGCGATCTGCACATCGCGGCGAACCTCGGCGAGACCCCTCTGTCGCTGCCGGCGGGTGCCGCGATCGTGGTGCACAGCGCGCCCGAGGCCGGGTCCGTGCTGCCGCCGAACGCCGCCGCCTGGTACACGATCGCGAGCTGACCGCCGGGGACCGCGAGCTGACCGCGAGACCGAACCTGCGTCCCGAGACCGCGCATACCATCGTCGGTCTCGGGACGTGGTTTCGGTCTCGCGGCCAGCTGCGCGCTCAGCGGGCGCGGCCAGCCCGCCGAGGTCAGGCCGGGTCGAGCGCACCCACGGACGGTGCGTCCGAGCCCACCCCGCCCGCAGAGCCCGCCCCATCCGCCGAGCCCACCCCGCCCGCCGAGCCCACCCCGCCCGCCGAGCCCGCCCCATCCGCCGAACCCACGGCGCGGCGCCGGTGCGTCGCCGCGGTGACGAGCTGCACCACGAGCGTCACCGCGAGCACCGCGCCCGAGAGCAGCAGAAGCTGATCCGGCAGGGCGCCCTCGGCGAGCGCGAGTCCGCCGAGGGCGCTGCCCAGCCCGCTGCCCAGCATCATGGCGCTGTTGTTGAGCGCAAGCACGAGGGCGGCCACGGCCGGCGGCACCATCGTGGCGAGCCGCGTCTGGGCCGCGACGCCGGATCCGCCGTTGAAGAAGGCGGACACCAGGAACCAGGCGAGTCCCGCCACGGCGCCGGCGACACCGGGGAGCATGAGCCCCGCCCAGCCGAGCACGGCGGCGGCGAGCACGGTGGCGACGATGACGGTGAGCACGGCCACGGGCCCGCGCCGGTCAGTGACCCGGCCGGAGACGATGTTGCCGACGAGGCTCACGATGCCGTAGCCGAACAGGGCGCCGATGATCGGGTATCCCTCGCCGATGCGCGGGCCGAGGATCAGGGTCGCGTAGGTGAAGCAGAGGTAGCTCGCGCACATGAGGCCCATCGGCACCAGCAGCACGAACAGGATCGCCGGACGCGTGAGCGGGCTCAGCGCCGCGCGCAGGGACAGCGGCGGAAGGCGCAGCGGCCGCACCTTCCACAGGATCCCGACGAGCGCCGCCGCGCCGACTCCAACCACGAGGAACAGCGGGATCCGCCAGTCGGCCTGCCCGATCACGAGCCCGACCGGCACGCCGAGCGCGGTCGCGAACAGGAAGCCGCCCATCACGAGCGAGAGCGCCCTGCCGCGATAGTGCTCGGGGGTGCGCGCGATCACGTAGGAGCCGATCACGGCGTTCAGCAGCGCCCCGCCGAGGGCCGACACCACGCGCCCGCTCATCGCCCAGAAGTAGGTCGGCGCGAGGCCCACCATGAGGTTGCCGAGCACGAAGACGCCGAGGGACAGCACGATCGTCGACTTGCGCTCCCATCGTCCGGTCAGAGCTCCCAGCACCGGACCGGCGATCGCGCCCGTCACCGCGAACACGCTCATGAGCTGCCCTGCGGCGGCCGCATCGACCTGCAGGTCCGTGGCGATCTGCGGCAGCAGCCCTGCTAACACGTAACCGTCGATCCCCATCGAGAAGGTCGCGACGGCGAGCCAGATCAGCGCTCCAGGCCGGAAGCCGGTGTCGTCAGCAGTCGTTCGCACCAGGTCATCCAACCAGAGCGGATCCGTTCCGCGCCCCTCTTTTGCGAGGATTCCGGACGAATTGTCGGACACCGGGTCAACCGACCACCTCGAACGCGGCCGACAGCAGGGCCTCCTCCCTCGACGACGGCCCGACCAGCAGTGCGAACGCACCGGGTTCCACCCGGCGGATCCCCGCGGCGTCGACGATCGTGCAGTCGGCGACCGGCAGCTCCAGCGGCACCCGAGCGGACTCCCCCGGCGCGAGGTCGACCTGGCGGTAGGCCTTGAGCTCCTTGTCGGTCCAGCTCGCGCTCGTCACGACGTCGCGTACGTACACCTGCACCGTCTCGCGCACGGGGCGAGCTCCGGTGTTGGTCACCGTCACCTCGGCGACGATCGTCTCGTCGGCGCCGAGCGTCGCCGAGGCCAGCCCCAGTCGGGAGTACTCCACGGTCGTGAACGACAGCCCGTCGCCGAACGCCCACGCCGGCGCCTGGGTGAGGTCCGCGTAGCGGCTGCCGTGCTGCCCGCGGATCTGGTTGTAGTAGGTCGGCTGCTGGCCGACGTGTCGCGCGAACGAGATCGGAAGACGTCCAGAGGGCTCGATCGCGCCGGTGATGAGCTCGGCGATCGCCTGCCCCCCGTGCATGCCGGGGTTCGCGGCCCAGATGACGGCGGCGGCCTTCGCCGTCGAGGCCGGGAGCACGAGAGGCTTGGACGCCAGGAGCACCACCACGACCGGCTTGCCCGACGCGATCATCGCATCGAGCAGCGCGTTCTGGCCCCCGATGAGCTCGAGCGTCGCGGTGGAACGCCCTTCGCCGACGAGCTCGATCCGATCGCCGACCACGGCGACGACGACGTCTGCGGCGTCCGCGGCGCTGACGGCCTTGGCGAGGAGGCGCGGATCGGGCTCGGCCGGCACCACGACCGGCGGCCGGGGCTGCCCGTCCGGAAAGGTCGCGCCGAGCGGGTCGTCCTCGAGCGTGAGGATGTCCGCGCCGTGCGCGTGCTGCACGGCCAGGCCGGCCGTCCCACGCAGGCCGTCGAGCACGGTCGTGATCATCTCGCGGGGCTGCCCGTCGAGCCACCCCGCCTGACCGGATCCGCCGGCCCAGTCGCCGAGCTGGGTCTGCGCATCGTCGGCGAGCGGCCCCACCACGGCGACGCGGATCGGATCCGCCGGAGCGAGCGGAGCCGTGGCCCCGAGCGGCAGCACCCCGTCGTTCTCCAGCAGCACGATCGAGCGTCGGGCGACCTCGAGGTTGAGGTCGGAGTGCTCCCGGCTGCCCACGACGGCGTCCAGCCCCGGCGACGGCAGACGCGGATCCTCGAACAGCCCGAGGTCGAACTTGAGCGTGAGGATGCGCGCGACGGCGGCGTCGAACGCCTCCGTCCCCAGCAGGCCCTTCTGCACCGCCTCGAGCGCGCCCTCGAAGAAATGCGGCGTGGTCATCACCATGTCGTTGCCGGCGGTCACCGCCGCTGCGGCGGCATGCGCGTAGTCGGGCTGCACGCGCTGCTCCCAGACCATCCTGCCGACGTTGTCCCAGTCGGTGATGAGCGTGCCGGTGTAGCCCCACTCGCCGCGCAGCACGTCGCTGAGCAGCCAGTCGTTGACCGTGATCGGCACCCCGTCGGTGGTCTGGTAGCCGAGCATGAACGTGCGGCAGCCCTCGCGCGCGACGCGCTCGAAGGGCGGCAGGAACCAGCTGCGGAGCTTGCGCCGCGAGATGTCCGCCTCACTCGCATCCCGCCCGCCCTGGGTCTCGGAGTAGCCGGCGAAGTGCTTCGCCGTGGCGAGGATCGCGGTCGGATCCCCCAGGCCCTCCCCCTGATAGCCGCGCACCATCGCGCTCGCGAGCTCGCCGATGAGGAACGGATCCTCGCCGAACGTCTCGCTGATCCTCCCCCAGCGCAGGTCGCGGGCGATGCACAGCACCGGCGAGAACGTCCAGTGGATCCCCGTCGCCGCAACCTCCTCGGCCGTGGCGCGGGCGACCTGCTCGATCAGCCCCGGGTTCCAGGTGGCCGCCATGCCGAGCTGCGTCGGGTAGATCGTCGCGCCCGGCCAGAACGAGTGCCCGTGGATGCAGTCCTCTCCCACCAGCAGCGGGATGCGCAGGCGGGTCTCGGCGGTGAGCCGGTTCGCCTCGAGGATGCGCTCTGGGGAAGTGTGCAGGATCGAGCCGACGTGACGCCGCAGCACATGATCGCGCAGGTCGTCGCGCGCGTCGAGCTGCAGCATCTGCCCGACCTTCTCCTCGACCGTCATGCGGCCGAGGAGGTCGGCGACGCGTTCGGGTGTGCCGAGGCTCGGGTCGCGGAAGGGCAGGACGTCGCTCATGCGGTGGTGCTCTCCGGGTCGGCGGCCGCTCCGGCCGCGGGGGACGCCGCTGGCAGTGCTGCGGGCAGCGCGGCGGGGCGCACCGCGGTCACGGCGGCGTTCTGGTCGATGCCGCGCTTCTTGAGGGCGCGGGCGCGCTCTCCGGCGGAGCGCAGGCGAGGGTTGACGTACTCGTCGATGCCGAAGTTGATCAGCGACAGCGCGACGCCGAGCAGGGCGATGCAGAGCCCGGCGGGCACGTACCACCACCAGTAGTCGGGGAAGGCGTTGTTCTGCTGCGCCCAGAACAGGATCGTGCCCCAGTTCAGGTTGGACACCGGGATGACCCCGATGAACGCGAGCGTCGTGAGCCCCAGCACGGCGGCGGTCATGGTGCCCACGAAGCTCGACGCGATGATCGCCATCAGGTTCGGGAGCATCTCGACCAGGATGATCCGGTGCAGCGGTTCGCCGTTGGCGCGCGCGGCCTGGATGAAGTCGCGGTTGCGCAGCGACATCGTCTGCGCGCGCAGCACCCTCGCACCCCATGCCCAGCCGGTCAGGCCCAGCACCGCGGCGATGATCCACAGCGGCGGATCCTGGAACTGCGAGGCGACGATGATGATCAGCGGCAGCGCAGGGAGCACCAGGAAGACGTTCGCGAGCGCGGAGAGGGCCTCGCTCTTCCAGCCGCGCAGATAACCGGCCGTCACGCCGACGACGATGGCCACGACGGTCGCCATGATCGTCGCCAGGAAGCCGACGAGCAGCACGCCGCGGGTGCCGTAGACCAACTGGCTGAAGACGTCCTCGCCGATGTGCGTCGTGCCCAGCAGGTGCTGCAGAGACGGCGCCTCCAGCGTCTGATCCAAGTGCTGCGCGGTCGGCGGATACGGCGCGATCCACGGTGCGAAGATCGCGACGAGCACGAACACGCCCAGGATGATCAGTCCGGCCGCCGACTTGGGGTTGCCGAACATGGCGAGCGACGCGCGCAGCTGCGACCAGAAGGTGCGCCGGGGTCCGGGCCCGGGATCCGCGGTCAGCACTGCGGCGGTCCCCGGCGTGCCGGCGCCGGGCGCCGTCACGAGGAGTTCTTGATTCGTGGCAGGAGCGTTCATGCTCAGCCCTCCGTCTGACGGGTGCGCGGATCGAGGATGGCGTAGACGATGTCGGCGATGATGTTCGCCACGAGCACCGCCATCACCAGGACCAGGAAGATCCCCTGCATCAGGGCATAGTCCTTGGCGTTGGTCGCGTTCAGCAGGAGCAGGCCGATCCCGGGGTAGGAGAAGACCATCTCCATCACGATCGTGCCGCCGACGATGAACCCGAGCGACAGCGCGAAGCTCTGGATCTGCGGCAGCACCGCATTCCGTGCGGCGTACTTCCAGAGCACGCGCCGGTTCGGCAGGCCCTTCGCCTGCGCCACGGTGATGTAGTCCTCGTCGAGCACCGTGAGCATCATGTTGCGCATGCCGAGCACCCACCCGCCCAGCGACGCGATCACGATCGTCAGCACGGGCAGTGCGGCGTGCGAGAGCACCTGGCCGATGAACTCGCCGTTCCACCCCGGCTCGACGCCGACCTCGTAGGCGTGCCCCGCCGGGAACCAGCCCAGCGTCGAGGAGAAGAACGCGATGAAGATGAGGCCGAACCAGAAGTACGGCACTGTGCCGAGGAACGTGGTCACCGGCACGAAGACGTCCAGCGCGCTGCCGCGCCTCCAGCCGATCACGGCGCCCACGCTCGTGCCGATCGCGAAGGAGATCACGGTGGCGACGCCGACCAGCCCCAGGGTCCACGGCAGCGCGGAGGCGATCGCCTCGTTCACCGGAGCCATGCCGGTCGAGATCGAGACGCCGAGGTCGCCGCGCAGCAGCATGCCCCAGTAGTCGAGGTACTGCTGCCACAGCGGTACCGAGGAGTCGAGGCCGAACATCAGGCGCAGCGCCTTCTCCGCGGCGGGCGTCAGCTGACCCTGGCTGCGGGCCATGAACGAGTCGACCGCGTCGCCCTTCATCATGCGCGGGATGAAGAAGTTGATGGTGATCGCCGCCCACGCGGTGAACAGGTAGAACGCGGCGCGGTTCAGGATGAAGCGCCACGGCACGCGGATCCCCCCGCGTTCGGCGCGGGTCGCGGTCGTGCCCACCAGCGTCGGATCGACGGCGGGGGAGATCGCCGGTTCGGTCGAGACGGTCGTCGGTTCGGCGCTCATCGCGCACCTCCTGCCACCGGCACCGCGGGCCTGCCGAAGTGCTTCTCGGGATCGGGCGACGCGGCGCGCAGCTCGCGGGTGTAAGGATCCTGCGGGTTCAGGATCACGTCGTCGGCGGGGCCGCGTTCGACGACCCGGCCCTGGTTGAGCACCATGATCTCGTCGCTGAAGTGGCGAGCGGTCGCCAGGTCGTGCGTGATGTAGAGCACGCCGAGCCCCTCCTCGCGCTGCAGCTCTGCGAGCAGGTTCAGCACGCCGAGCCGGATCGAGACGTCGAGCATCGAGACCGGCTCGTCGGCGACCAGCAGGTCGGGGCGGGAGGCCAGCGCCCGGGCGATGGCGACGCGCTGACGCTGCCCGCCGGAGAGCTCGTGCGGACGACGGTCGATCACGGCGCCGGGCTCYAGCCGGACGCGGTCGAGCAGCCGCCGCACCTCGGCATCGACGTCCTTGCGCGCCACGATCCGGTCCAGCTGCAGCGGACGTTCGATGTGGTGCCGGATCGAGTGAGACGGATTCAGCGAGGCGAACGGATCCTGGAAGACCATCCGCAGGCGCTGACGGTAGCGGCGAAGGCCCGCACCCCGGCGCGGGATGGCCTCGCCGTCCAGCAGCACCTCACCGTGCGTGGGGGATTCGAGCTGGGTGAGGATCTTCGCGATCGTGGACTTTCCACTGCCCGACTGCCCGACCAGGCCGATGGTCTGGCGCGGGCCGAGCGTGAAGCTCACGTCGTCCAGCGCCTTGATCCGGCCTGCCCCGCGGACGTTGTAGATCTTCGTGACGTTCTTTACCTCGAGCGTCGTCATCGCCGCACCATCCCTCTCTCCCCCGTGAGCCGCGGGAACGAGCTCAGCAGGGTTCGCGTGTACTCGTGCTGCGGATCGGTCCAGATCTGCTCGGCTGTGCCGAGCTCCACGATCTCCCCGGCGCGCATGATCGCGATCCGGTCGCTGATCTCCAGCAGCAGCGGCAGGTCGTGCGTGATGAACACGACGGAGAAGCCGAACTCGCGGCGCAGCTGCGAGATCTGGCTGAGGATCTCGCGCTGGACCAGCACGTCCAGCGCGGTGGTCGGCTCGTCCATGACCATGAGCTGCGGACGCAGCGCGAGCGCCATCGCGATCATCACGCGCTGGCGCATCCCGCCGGAGAGCTCGTGCGGGTAGGAGCGTCGCCGCTGCCCGCCCACCTTCACGATCTCCAGCAGCTCGACGACCGCATCCCGGCGTTCGACGCGGCTCATCGCCGGGCGGTGCACCCGGAAGACGTCGTCCAGTTGCGCGCCGATCGTGGCCACCGGGTTGAGCGCGTTCATCGCGCCCTGGAAAACCATCGAGATCCGATCCCAGCGGAACCGGCGCATCTGCTCGACATCGAGCGCGTTCACGTCGACGTCCTCGCCGGACGCGTCGTGGAACGTGACGCTGCCGCCGGTGATCACGGCCGGGGGCTTGAGCAGCCGCTGCACGCCGTACGCGAGGGTCGTCTTGCCGCAGCCACTCTCGCCGGCAAGGCCCACGATCTCGCCGCGGCCGATCTCGAGGGTGACGTTCTTGACCGCCGCGACGGGCGGATCCACGTCGTACACGACCKAGAAGTCGCGCACGGTAAGAAGGGGGTCYGTCATGAGGGCATCGCTTTCGAGCTTTCTGCGGGCGGGCGCAGGGGCGGACGCGGGCTCGCGCCCGGCGTCCACCCCGCGGCGAGCGGGAGGTTACTTGCCCGTCGGCTTCAGCTTCAGCACGACCTGGACCGCGGAGGGCTGCGTCGGGTCCGCCGTGGCGTACTGCTGGTCCTCGCTCGGCCACCCGGTGTACTTCCTGGTGTTGTACTCGCCCAGCTGCGGGTGGGTGCCGATCGGGATCGCCGGCACGTCCTCCACGAAGATCTTCTGCAGCTTGTTCAACGCATCCGTGCGGGTCGCGTCGTCCGAGGCCTGCGCGTACTGCGCCAGCAGCGCGGTCGCCTCGGGGTTGTTGTAGCGGCCGAAGTTGTCGGAGACCTTGCCGCCGGCCGCCTGCTCGAGGTAGGCGCCGTTCATCACATCGTCGTAGATGTGCCAGGGGTTCGTGCCCGACCCCGTCCAGTGCAGCGCGGCGTCGAAGTTGCCGGTCGCGACGTTGCTGAGCCAGGTGTCCGCGTCGGGCGTGGCGACCTTGGCATCGGCGCCCAGCGTGCTCTTGACCTGGGTGGCGACGAGCTGGATGCCGGTGACGTAGTCGTTCCAGCCCTGCGGATCCTGCAGCGTGAACGACACCGGAGCGCCGGCCGGATCGATCAGCGCGTCCTTGTTCCAGGTGTAGCCCGCATCGCTGAGCACCTTCTTGGCGCCGTCCACGTCGATCGAGAAGGTCTTGTCCTTGTAGTCCGGTGCGATGTACTGGTCGCCCGTCGGCTGCGGGATCCCCGTCACGCTGGTCAGCTCGGGACCGGCGTTGCTGCGCGCCTTCTCCGCGTGCGCCTTGCGGTCGATGACCATGTTCACGGCCTTGCGGAACGCGGGGTCGTTGAACGGCGCCTTGGTCGTGTTCACCACGATCATGTCGGGGCTCAGCACATTGGCCGCCCAGAACACGTTGTGCTTCGGATCCTTGTCGACGTAGTTCTTCTGGAAGTCGGTGATGAAGATCTGCGCCCAGTCGGTCTCGCCGTTCTGCAGACCGCGGAGCAGACCGGTGTTGTCGTTGTACTCGAGGTACTTGAGCTGCGGGACGGGCACGTCGCCGCCCCAGTAGTCCTTGCGCGAGGAGAGCACGACGCCCTGCGAGGAGAAGCTCTTGATCGTGTACGGGCCGGTGCCGATGGCCTCCTTCACCGGATCCTTCGTCGGATCGGCGATGGCCTTCCACTGATGCTCCGGCACGATGCCGACCTGCAGCACATCGCCCTGCTTGACGAACTTCGACTCACTGAAGGTCAGCACGACCTTGTCGCCGTCCTTCTTGATGTCGGCCAGCTTGAGCCCGCCGAGATCGAGCGCAGGGGTGTTCTTGATCAGCGTGTAGGTGAAGACGATGTCGTCGGCGGTGAACGGCTTGCCGTCGCTCCATTTCACGTCGGCGCGCGGGGTGACCGTGAGCTGCGTGTAGTCGGCGTTCCACTCGACCTTCGAGGCGAGCCACGGCGTCGTCTCGTTCTTGCCGACCGGGTTCACCATGGCGAGCGGTTCGTAGATCATGCGGTCGTAGCCGAGCGACATGCCGGATCCGGTGCTGATGAACGGGTTGTTGATCTGGGTCGCGAGCACGGCGGCCCCATCGGGCTTCGCGATCGTGAGCGAACCACCGGCCGAGCCGGAGGCGCTGCTGCCGCCCGATGAGCAGCCGGTCAGCGCCACTGCGCTGATCGCCGCGAACGCCGTCACCGCGATCAAGGTCTTCCTGAGCGTCATTGCTTCTCCTTCTGGTGGGGCACAGTCGTCGTGCGCCCATCTGGTGCGGGGTCCCGCTTCCTGGGGATTTACTTACTAGCGGGAAAGTAAGTAAAGGTGAGGTTACCGATCAGTAAGCTGTATGACAAGACGGGGAGGGGAAACGAAATGGTCACGACCACATCGAGCCGCGTGAAGTCGCGACCGGAGACCGAGCGCAAGCGCACGGAGATCCTCGAGGCCGCAGTCGAGATCTTCGGCGCGAAGGGCTCGACGAACGGCACCCTCGCCGACATCGCCGAGCAGGTCGGCATGACGCATGCCGGCGTGCTGCATCACTTCGGCTCGAAGCAGAAGCTGCTGCTCGAGGTGCTCGCCTATCGCGACCAGAGCGACGTCGCAGGACTCGCCGAGAAGCACATCCCCGACGGCCCCGCGCTCTTCCTGCACCTCGTCAAGACCGCGTTCACGAACGAGCTCCGGCCCGGCATCGTGCAGGTCTACACCGTCCTCTCCAGCGAGTCGGTCACCGACGACCACCCGGCACGCGGCTTCTTCGAGCACCGGTACGCCAACCTCAGGGACGAGGTGTCCGCGGCCTTCGGTGCACTGTGCGCCCAGGAGGGCGTGAACGACACCGCGGTGATCGCCCCCGCGTCCGCCTCGATCCTCGCGGTCATGGACGGCCTGCAGCTGCAGTGGCTGCTGGATCCGTCCGCCGTCGAACTCGCAGAGGCCAGCGCGTTCGCGATCCGGGCGATCGTGAACGGCGTACTCCACCCCGGGCCCGCGCTGGAGACCTACGTCACCGCGGAATGACCGTGCGTGCGGGCGAGCCGCGCCTCCACCCCGAGCAACCCGAACGCGACGACGGCGGCCGCGGTACGCACGGCATGTCCGATCTGCCAGCGGTCCCGCGTCGCCGCCCAGTCGGCCGGGGGCGACACGATGCTCCAGCCGCCCTCGGCGAGGTTGATCGGCACATTGACGACGAGCGTGACGACGAGCACCGCGAGCAGCAGCGCGAGCGCCGCAGAGGTCAGCCAGAAGCTCAGGTCCCGCACGCGCGCGTGCAGAACGGTGAGAACGCCCGTGGTGACGATCGCCGGGATCAGCAGCACACCGGCGAGAGTGGGCAGGGCGATCAGGGTCACCTGCTGGGTCTGCGCGTAGACGCTGCCGTCGAAGCCGCGCAGCGAGAGCTCGAGCACCAGGATGCCCACGAGGAATCCCGCGAACAGGCCGGTCAGCCCGTCGCTGAGGAACCGGAGGATCGAGCGGATCATGCTGCCGCCTTCTTTCCGCTGCCCTCACGGAGGAGGAGTTCGAGCAGGCGCGGCTTCTCCGCGACGGTCGCCACCGCGCAGATCTTCCGCACGTACTCGTCGGAGGACAGCTGGCGCAGCATCACGTCGGCCAGATCGGCGCGGGAGGTGTAGGACGCGTTGAGGTAGCCCTCCGCCGTCCGGTAGTCCGTGACCGCCGAGGTCTCGAAGAGCCCGTTGGGGCGCATGATCGTCCAGTCCAGATCGCTCGCCCGGACGAGCGCCTCCATCCGCACCATGTCGGCGTAGACCGTGCGGCCGAAATAGGCGACGATCGGGCCGGCGACCTTGTCGACGAAGAACCCGCCGTGCGGGCCTGCCCCGGGATCGACGAGGCTCGCGCTGACGCAGACCAGGCGACGGACGCCCAAGTCGGTCATCGCGGTCATGATGTTGCGCACCCCCTCGGAATAGACCGTGACGGGCTGCTTGCCGTAGGGCACGCCGAGACTGGAGAGCACCGCATCCTGCCCCCGGACGGCCGCGTGGACCGCGCCCGGATCGTGCACGTCCGCGCCGATCACGCGCAGCCGGTCGTCCCGGAGCGGGAACTCCTCGGGGCGACGGGTGACCGCCGTCACCTCGTGACCGGCCTGGAGCGCCTGAGCCGTGATGAGCCTGCCGGTGGGCCCATTCGCTCCGAACACGACGATCTTCATGATGACGCCCTTCCGCTAGTCTGTTTCTAGAACTCATATAATACGGAAACGGTAGCATATGAAAACCGAAGGATCATCGAAAGCGCCGGGGTCCCGACATGCGGATGCGGTGCGCGACGCACTCCGCGACACCCGCGTGCAGCTCTCCGTGCTCAATCACCGCATCGGATCCCGCTTGGAGGTGAGGGATACGGACTTCGACTGCCTCGACCTCATCTCGATCCACGGACCGCTCAGCCCCAGCGCCCTCTCCCGGCTCGCCGGGATCCGCCCCGCGACGATGACGGGGATCCTCGATCGCCTCGAGCGCGGCGGCTGGATCATCCGCGACCGCGACGCGGCGGACCGCCGCGCGGTGCTCCTGCGGGTGCTGCCGGAGCGCAACGCCGAGGTCTTCGACCTCTACTCCGGGATGAACGCGCAGCTCGACGAGATCTGTGCGGACTACGACGAATCCCAGCTCGCGATGATCACCGCCTTCCTCCGCCGGGTGCACGACGCAGGGGGCTCCGCCACGACGGCGCTCGCCGCACCATGACCCGGTGCGCACGGATAGGCTCGGCCGCATGACGATCGACCTCGAGGCACTCTTCATCGACCTGCACCGCAACCCCGAGCTCTCGTTCCAGGAGGTGCGCACCGCGGGCATCGCCGCCGCGCACCTGCGCGACCTCGGGCTCGAGGTCACGGAGGGCGTCGGACGCACGGGCGTCGTCGGCGTGCTCCGCAACGGCGACGGCCCGGTCGTGTGGGCGCGCGCCGACATGGACGCGCTGCCCGTCGTCGAGGAATCCGGGCTCGCCTACGCCAGCACCGCGAAGGGCCTGGACGCGGACGGGCACGAGGTCGGCATCATGCACGCGTGCGGCCACGACATGCATGTCACCGCGATGATCGGCGCCGTGGAGGAGCTCGTCCGCACCCGGAACGAGTGGTCCGGCACCCTGGTCGTCGTGATCCAGCCGGCCGAGGAGTTCGGCGCCGGCGCCCGCGCGATGCTCGACGACGGCGCGCTCGACCGCTTCCCCCGGCCCGACGTCGTCATCGGACAGCACGTCACGCCGTTCCCCGCCGGCATGATCGGCGTCCGCCCAGGGCCGCAGATGTCGGCCTCGGACGGTCTGCACGTCGTGCTGCACGGCCGCGGCGGGCACGGCTCGCGCCCGCACTCCACGATCGACCCCGTCGTCATGGCGGCGGCCACGGTCATGCGCCTGCAGACTGTGGTCTCGCGCGAGGTGGATCCGCACGACCTCGCCGTCGTCACCGTCGGCGCGATCCACGCCGGCACCAAGAACAACATCATCCCGGCCGAGGCCACGCTCGAGCTCAGCCTGCGCTACCCCGACGACGCGCTGCGCACCAAGGTGCTGGCCAAGGTCGAACGGGTGATCAAGGCCGAGGCGATGGCGAGCGGTGCGACCGAGGACCCCACGATCGAGACGCTGCACACGCTGCCGGCGACGATCAACGACGCCGCCGCGACGGAGCGTGCGACGGCGGCCTTCCGTGCCGCGTTCGGCGAGGAGAACGTGATCGATCCCGGCCTGTTCACCGGCAGCGAGGACGTGTCCTGGTTCGCCCGCGACGCGGGCGTGCCGCTGGTGTTCTGGTTCTGGGGCGGCATCGCGCCGGCGCGCTACGCCGCCGCGGTCGCGCACGGAACCGTCGACAGCGAGATCGCCACCAACCACTCCCCGTTCTTCGCGGTCGAGATCCACCCGACGATCGAGGTCGGCGTCCAGGCGCTCACGGTCGCCGCCCGCGAGTTCCTGGACTGACCGCCGCCGCGCCGCGCGCCACAACTCTGCAGGACGTTTGCAACTCTGCAGGACGGATCCGCCCGATTCGTCCTGCAGAACCGCAGAGGTCCTGCAGGTTGGCCGCCCGGTCCTCGCTGAGCGGATCCGCGCTCAGACGTCGACGCGGACGGGCCCCAGCGCGGCGAGCGGGGCGTGCGCCTCGTGGTGCAGCCGCTCCATACGCTCGTCGAGCTCGCTCGCGGCGTCGGCCGCCGCGGTGAGATCGTCCACGAGGTGCGCGGGCACCTGCCCCTGGAACTTGTAGTGGATCTTGTGCTCGAGGCTCGCCCAGAAGTCCATCGCGATCGTGCGGAACTGCACCTCGACGGGCACCATGATCGGGCCCGAGGAGAGGAACACCGGCACCTCGAGGATCGCGTGCAGGCTGCGGTAGCCGTTGGCCTTCGGCGTCGCGATGTAGTCCTTCACGATGCGCACGGTGATGTCGTCCTGCGCGGCGAGCAGGTCGAACAGCCGGTACACGTCGGCGACGAAGCTGCACGTCACGCGCACACCGGCGATGTCGGTGATGTTCGCCCTGATCGTGTCGAAGTCGGGCTCGATCCCCCGGCGGGCCACTTTCTCTACGATGCTGTCCGGCGTCTTGACCCGGCTCTTCACGTGCTCGATCGGGTTGTAGGAGTGGTGGTGGGTGAACTCGTCCCGCAGGATCGAGATCTTGGTCTCGATCTCGCGCATCCCGAACTCGTACTCGTGCAGGAACCGCTGGAACTCGTCGCGCAGCTCGCGCGCCTCGGACAGGGTCTGGTTCAGCGCATCGTCGTCCAGGGGGGCCATGCTCATGTCTGCGACGCTACGCAAAAGGAGTTCGGATCTCCTGTGTGTTCGTTCTGAGCGGATCGGCCTGCCACATCGACGACGGCACGGCGGCCGGCTCGTCGGCGTCACGCGGTGATCGTCGAGATCGTGCCCGTCCCGTACGGAAGCACTCTCCCAGATCGACGATGCCGGCGATCAAGGCCGAAGGAGGTGACAGCCAGCACGGCGCCGCCGGCCGTGAGGATGAGCCCGACCCACGCGGGAGCGAGCAGGCCCAGCCCCGACGCGATGACGATTCCGCCGAGGGCGGCGCCGAGGCCGTTGGCGACGTTGAAGGCGGAATGGTTCAGCGCTGCGACCAACGTCTGCCCCTCGTGGGCCACATCCATCAGGCGCGTCTGGATCGTCGGCCCGAGAGCAGCCGCGCCCGCTCCGATGAGGAAGGCACTCGCGAAGAGCCCGACGTGCCAGCGCGCGGTGAGCGCCAGACAGATCAGACCGACCGAAAGCAGCCCGAGCGCCGCGTAGCTAGTGCGCCGCACACTGCGGTCTGCGGCCCAGCCGGCGGCGAAGTTACCCGTCGTCATGCCGACGCCCACGGTGGCGAGCAAGAACGGGAGCAGGTTCGGCGCCAGTCCTGTGATCTCACGCGATAGCGGGCTAATGAACGAGTAGACCGCGAAAAGCCCTCCGAAGCCCACGGCTCCCATGCCCAGCGCGAGCCACACCTGCGGCCGACGCAGCGCACGGATCTCGCTGCGCACGGTCGCCCGAGGGTCGGCCGGCAGCGCAGGGACGAAGACGAAGACGAGCGCGAGCGCCACCGCGAACAGCCCCGAGATCACGATGTAGGCGCTGGCCCACCCGAAACGCTGGCCGAGGCCGGTCACGACAGGGATCCCGACGATGTTCGAGATGGTGAGGCCGCCGATGACGGCTGCGGCGCCGAGCCCGCGCCGAGCCTCACCCAGGAGCCGTCTCGCGGCGAGAACGGCGATACCGAAGTACGCCCCATGGGGCAGGCCGGCCAAGAACCTCGCACCGACGAGCATCGGCAATGTCGTCGACGTCGCAGACAGCACGCTTCCCAGCACGAACATCGCGAGCAGCGCGATGAGCACGCGCCGCACCGGGAGTCGTGCAGTGAGTGAGGCGATCGCCGGCGCGCCGACCACGACGCCGGTGGCGTACGCCGTCGTCACCCACGCCGTGGCCGCCAACGCGCGCGCAGGTTCGCTCTCATAGAGAGTCGGCAGCAGCGCCTGGGCGAGATTCGAAACGAGTCCCATCCCCGTGAACTCGCTGGCGCCGATCGCGAACCCGCCCAGGGCGAGCGCCGCGACGGCGAACAAGGGGATGCTGCGGGCTCGGGCCAATGCGTCCATTTGGTACTCCTTCAGGTGTGAGCGGATGCCCACACCGTCGGGAGCGCGTTCTACCGGAGCCCACGTGTTGCTCCGTGCACGCTTCACGTTAGGGATCCGCTGTTTCCCCCGGATTACGAAATGTGCTTTCAGAAGTAAACAAACCCCCGGAAAGACAGCCGCACGACATCATCGCGAAACAACGCGATGATGTCGTGCGCCACTCAGTCCGTCACGACCTCGAAGCTCGCCGCGCTCTCGAGTCGGCGGTAGTCGATCCCGGGCAGAAGCTGCTCCGCGATCCAATTGGTCAGCTGGGCGCCCGCCTCACTGAGAGTGCCGTCATGGATCGGCACGACAACCTCCGGCCCGACCGCGCGGGCGTACTCGACGACGGACTCGAGATTCAGCCACGGCCCGGCGATTGGCAGGAAGAGCACTCGAACCCAGGACTCGGCCGGTGCCGGCGTGAGAGCGTCACCGGGGTGGAGAAGCGCTCCATCGATGAAGAAGGCGAGGTTCTCCTCCTCAGGGAGATCCGGGTGGATCACGGCATGAGCTCCACCCAAGGCGACGACGTCGAATCCGGCCGCAGAGAAGCGCTCTCCCGGCGCTACGACATGAAGGCGACTCCCCTCGGCGCCCGCTTCCTGCAACATCGCCGCGACAGCTGCCGTCGTCCACACCGGCGCGCCACTGTGCACCACCGCGGCGGCATCCACGTGATCCTGGTGATCGTGGGTGATCAGCACAGCGGAGGCGCCCTGCAGCGCCTGCGGGTCGCTGTAGACGCCCGGATCGATCACGAGCCTGCTCCCGCCCTTCTCCATCGAGACCGCGGAATGCCCCCAGGTGGAGATCGTCGTCATGTCCTGCTCCTTCGTCACAATGAACGGCCGCCCTCCACGAGGGCGAACTGGTTCGACCGCGTCTTCACTCACGCGCCCGGGGCGCGACCGTCTTTCTTCAACCGAGTTCATCTATCGCTTGCTCACACAGAGCATGTATTTCATAATGCCCTTTAGCATCTCTGATGTAAACGCAGGCCATGCCCCCGCGATTCCCGCTCAGAGGCAGGTCCGCTCCGATAAGTCGATATTCGAAGGGGCACCGCAAATGCACGATGAAAGAACTCGGAAGTTGTCCGTTCCACAACGATCGCGCGGGCATGGACACTCCGGGCCACGGGCCTGGGCGCGGTCGGTCATCGGTGGCGTGGCGATCGCCGCCCTGACCGTCACGGGCTTAGCCGCCGCTTCCGCATCGGCTCAGACGTTCGGAGGCAACGTCAGCGTCACCTGGTCGATTCCGGGGGTGCCCGCGACCGGGCTTCCCGACGTGACGTTCTACGAGACGATCGGAACCGACACGGCGCAGCGGGAAGGCACCTACTTCGCCCAGCAGTTCGGCTTCACGAAGACCGCGGACATCGGCTATACCGGACTCCAGCCCCGCGCTCCACTCAACGGCGCACCCAGACTCCATGGTGTCTTCTCGAGCTTCATCAGCGGCACGACCAGCACGGACGCGAACTGCTCGGACGGGGCGGACGGGGGTGCGGGCGTCAGTTGCGCCATCGACTTCGCCGGCGCGTACGGCCACCGATACGCGCTCACGGTGAGGCGGATCGCTGCTGACACATGGAGCGGAACCGCCACCGACACGGTGACCGGGAGGAGCACCCACATCGGAAGCTACCGGCTACCGTCGGGCAGTGGTGACCTGGCCGGGGGCCAGGCCGGATTCGTCGAGTACTACGACGCCCCGGCGGCATGCAGCGAACTGCCCCCGGTGCATGTGGTCTTCGGCGCGCCGACATCCACCGCAGGCGGCGGGCTGAACGGGCAGGTGAACGACCCTTACGAATACGGGGCATGCCTCGGACAGGCCAACTATCAGGCGCAGCTCGTCGGCACCGGCGTGGAGATCACACGCGGTTGGGGGGCCGCATCCAGTCTCGGTCCTCTGTCGGACGGATCGACATACCAGATCCGCGACACGTCCACGAACCAGGTCATCGACGCCCCCGCATGGTCCACGTCCGCCGGCACGCAGATCGCGGTCTGGACCGTCAACGGCGGCGCCAACCAATTGTGGACGGCACGCGCCGAAAGCGACGGCAGCTACGCGTTCGTGAATCTGCATTCCGGCCTGTGCTTGGATGACGCGGCATCGTCGAGCACGGCAGGCAGCGCGATCATCCAGTGGGACTGCACCGGCGGTGCCAACCAGAAGTGGACCTTCCGAGCCGCGAGTGGGGGATACCAACTGATCAACCAGTGGAGCGGCCTCGCCGTCAGTCCCAACGGGACCTCCGCGGGCTCCGGACTTGAGCAGCAGAGCGGGCCCGGCACCACGTGGAGCTTCGTCACAACCGGGTGACATGCGTCGCAGCTGGAGCCGGTGAGCAACACCACGGCCTCGACAAGGAGGGTCCCCTCGCAATCGAGGAGACCCTCCGCCCGGCGTGTCGGCGCACTGCGACCTGTCGAACCTTGGCGGACCCATCTGGCGGGTCGCACCGAGTCGGCCGAAGCCCGCGGGGTCAGACGGTGATACCCGACACCAGTGCGGCCACATGCTCGGCATGCTGTTCGGCCGTCAGCGGTTGGCCCTCAACCTCGGGACGTCTTTGCCAGGGAAGGGGCCCCGCCGACCGCCGATACTCGACCCCCACCGCGTCCAGCCTGCGCAGATGGCCGTCCAACCGCGTAGAGAACACCTCGAAGGATTCGCGTCGCCGACTCCACAGCACCTCAGCGATCGCGCACAGACGAGGGAAGGCGTAGTAGTCGACCGTGCGCGGGGAATCCATGTGCTCAGTCCAGAGGTTCGCCTGTCCGCCGAGGACCCGTCGGGCTTCCTCGGGCGTCGCACCTACAGGGATCGGTTCGAAGGAATAGGCGTCGCGCAACGACAGCCGCGCTCCGAACGGAATCGGCTCGTCCGGATCATCGGACTGGCGATAGTCGAGATACACCTTGTCATCCGGGCAGGCCACCACGTCATAGCCTCGTCGAACGCCGGCGAGCGCGCCCCTCATGCCCCTCCAGGAGGCGACGACCGTCCCCGGAGGCGGGGTTCCCTCCAGTAGCTCATCCCACCCATAGGGCCGACGTCCACGGGCGATGATGTGCTCGGCGATCTGCTCGACGAACCATTCCCGAGCTCCATCCTCCGTCGCGATGCCGCGAGCCCGCATGAGTTCCTGGGTTCGCGCGTCCTCGCGCCACAGGTCGGTCGGGCACTCGTCGCCGCCGAGCCCGATGTAGGCACTCGGAAACAGATCCATGATCTCCGTGAAGACGGCGCGGAAGAACTGCACCGTGGAGTCCCCGAGGTTCAGCACTTCAGGATGAACGCCCCACGTGGTCGCGACGGCGGGCGCTGACGTTGCCGACGCGTCGTCGCCCACCCCTATGCCCAACTCAGGATATGCGGCGATGGCTGCACGGGAGTGCCCCGGGATGTCGATCTCGGGCACGATCTCGATGAAGCGCTGCCGAGCGTAGGCCACGATCTCACGGATGTCATCTTGGGTGTAGAAGCCGCCGTGCGGGCGCCCGTTCACCGGCGAGTGCGGCGGCGGTCCGACCTGCGATTCGACCCTCCAACCGCCGATCTCGGTCAACCTCGGACGCGAGGCGATCTCAACCCGCCATCCCTGATCGTCGGTGAGATGGAGATGGAGCAGGTTGAGTCGATGCATCGCCATCAGGTCGATGAAGCGAAGAAGATCATGCTTCGGCATGAAGTGTCGAGCGACGTCGAGGAGCACACCGCGCCAGCCGAAACGCGGCTCATCACGGATCTGGGCGAACGGGACCGACACCGACTCCGCGGCGGCGACCGCAGCCGCGCGAAAGACGCGTTCCGGCAGCAGCTGCAGCAAGGTCTGAGCCCCGTAGAAGACCCCCGCCTCACCTCCTCCCGAAATGTCGATGCCGCTCGCATCGACATCGAGTCTGTAGCCCTCGCGCGGAAGATCGTCCGCGACTCTCAAACGAACACCGATGGTGCGGTTCGTCCGGGGCTGCCCTATGGCGCTCGCAGGGGTCAGGGGCACGCCCACTCGCCCCACAGCGGTTATGAGCCAGGCCGCGACGCGCTCCAACTCGAGGTTTGCTTCGACGGCCATCCCGGCACGGAGCACGAACAACCCGTCGGCGACGGATACCGACTGAGGCAAGGGCAAGAGAGAGATCATCGGGTTCCTAAAGCAGTGATGGCGGCGCTCGGCGGTATGAGGGACGAGGGGCGGGTGGTATTGCGTCTGTCGTCAGAAGTACGGCCCTGCTACGTCACGCCCAGCTCGGCCGACAGCACCATGGCGGCAGCACCGAGCAGGACGAGATCCTCTCCTCCTGGCGCTGAGACCACTCTGAGCCCGGCATTCACAGCGGGGATGGACCGCTGAACGATCGTCTCCTCGACCGCGCGCAGGAAGTGGTCGCTGACGAGATCCACGGGCCCCGCGATCACGACATCCTTCACCCCTGTCAGCGCGATCATCGGCGTGAGAGCTCGCCCCAGAGCGAGCGCTGCATCAGAGAGGATCCGGTCGCGATCGCTCGGGTCGCGCTCCAGCCTGAGGCGCAGATTGGGAGCGGACGCCGCGAGATCGAGGCACCCCCGCAGTCCGCACGAGCACCTGTCGCCATCATCGTCGACGACGATGTGTCCGATCTCACCCGCCGCGAACTGCGGCCCTTCGACAAGAGATCCGCCGATGATCAGCCCCGCCCCGATGCCGTGCTCGAGGGTGACCAGAAGAAGAGAAGAACGCTCGGCACCCCGGTACGCGTACATTCCGAGCACAGCGGCATTCGCATCGTTGGCGACATGGATGGCACCTTCGTAGTCACCGCGGACGCCCGCCGCCAGGTCCACGTTCTCCCAGCGAAGCGAAGACGCAAGCCGAACGACCCGCTTGCTTTCGACGATTCCCGGGGTTCCGATACCTACGCCGAGCAACGGTGCCGTCGACAGCTGGATCAGGCGGCCCAGGAGGTCAGCGACGAGGTCGAGCGCTGCCTCACCCGCTCTCCCCGCCACTGCGCCCTCGGCCCGGTGCAGCACCTTCCCACGAAGGTTGGTCACCACACCGGTGAAACGCTTCTCATCCGACAGATCGAGTGCGATGATCTGGAACGAGTCGTCGCGAACGGCGAGCATCGTCGCCGGCTTTCCGGCGCTCGTACGGCGGCGGGTGCCGATCTGCTCGATGACCCCCTTGTCGAGAAGCTCGCCGACGAGATCGGAAACCAGGGGCTTGGAGAGGCTGGACTGTCGCGCCAGGTCCGCTCGGCTGAGCGGACCATGCTGGATTAGCGCCTGCAACAGCAGCGTCCGGTTGGTCTTGCGACTGCGCTCGGGGGATGCAGTCTCTGTGACACGCAGCGCGCGCAGAGGCGAAGGGTGTTCGGTGTTCGCCATTGTGGCTGCGTCCTTCCCGCCGAACGAACGTCGGCGCGATCCAAATAAAGCAGACAAGATTACAAATATCAAACAAGACGAAACGAGAGCTCGAGCCGAGCCCTGGGGAGCAAGGTCAGCAACGAGAACGAGTCCGAGATCGCGGCCACCCGGCATTAGTAATGAGTTTTACGATGTCTCTGAACGCTCAGGCGTTCTTTCGGGTCGACCTCGCGCATTCCGGCAGGCAGCGCAGTGCATCAGCATGCTCTAAGCGCTGCGCTGCCTGCCGGTGATCATTCAGCGCACGATGTCACGGACGCACTTCAAGGCCGTCGAAGGTGACGTTCGATCCACTCGAACGCKGGTCCGACGCGGGGCTCACCGAGATTGTGACCGTGTGCGAACCCGAGAGTAGCTGCGGGCTCGTGTACACGCGCGTCCCCGGGGCTGCGGACACCGCGTAGAGCGACGCGTCGGCCACCACGGTACCGTCGATCACCACTCGGATCAGGCCCCCGTCCGGTGCCTGCGTGGCCCAGATGGAGAGATGACGTCCGCTGAACGAGAACGCCGCTGTGGCCGAGGTCGAACCGGCGACGTGATCAGATCCGTTGCGGGACGCCACCACATTCTCCGTGGTCCATGTACCGGAGTAGCTGATGCCGCTCGACGAGTCGTCCGTGAACGTCGCTGCGCCCAGCGGGCTTCCACCGAACGCCCCCCTGTTCGGAACAGTCGTTGAGATCACGTTGCCCCAGTAGTCCGCTGCCGGCGGGTTCGCCACGGCGATCCCGTTGTTGGCGCCGGAGGAGCCGGAGGCGATCTGGTATCCGCCCACCGTCTGATAGCCCGTGGCCGCCGTACCCTGAGCGATGATCTTCGGGTCTGCTGTGGACGCGAACAGGTCGCTCGGCGGCGTGAAGCCGCGATAGACGTTGTTCGAGTAGTACGCGTTGTTCGGCATCGACGCACCTGACGGACCGATGAAGATGTTGTTCGCAAGATACGTCAGGCTGGCGAATCCCAGATCCGGCGAAGCCGAACCGCAGTCGATCGTGTTGTTGTAGAACGCGAAGTCCGTCAGATTGCCGGGGTTGTCGACGACGCGGCAATCACCCACGGAGACGTTGTACCGGTACACGATCGACGTCGGCTTTCCTCCGCCGCAACCGACGCAATCCAGCAGGATCCCACCGTAGTTGTTGTGGTCGTAGTTGTACTGATAGGTGCACCGGCCGGTCATGTAGCCGTCGCAGTCCCACGCCTCACTGTCGAACGTGTGCGCCACGAGGTTCATCGCCTCGTTGTACTGGAAGGTGGGGTTGTCGTCGTTCCATCCCCAGATCGCCGCGATGTTCTGCGGGTTGATCGCATTCGTCCCCGCGCCGTCGGAGATGTTGTGATCGATCAGGGGCGAGTCGGTTCCGCAGGCCACGATGCCGTCGTTGCTGTTGCGCACCACCTTGTTGCCCTGGACGAGCACGTAACGGTTCTTCACGACATTCGTGTTGGAGCCGTCGGTGCCGTACAGACCGATACCGTTGCCGCGCATGTCATGGACATAGTTGTCCGAGATCGTCAGACCCGCCATGAGCGCGCCATCGAGCGGAACGTTGAGCCCGATCCCGTGCGACATGTAGAAGCCGTTCGCGTCAGCACCACGATCGGAGACACCCATCACGTCGTGGACGTCGTTGTTGCGAATGGTGATACCCGAGTAGGTGGCAGCGCTGTTGATCGTGACCAGGATGCCGGATCGACGCGCCTCGGTCGCCGAAGAGTTCGTGACCTCGAGTCCGTCCACGATCCAATAGGACTGGTTCTGCAGGAGCACCGCGCTTTCTGCGACTGCACCGCCGGCAATGATCGGCTTGGCGCCCGACGCGTAGCCGGTGATCGTGATCGGAGCGCTGGCGCTGCCGTTGCCTTGCGGGAAGAGCCGACCGGAGCAAGTGACCCCGCGCTTGAGGAGAAGTTGATCTCCCGGCGAGAACGTGTGCCCGTTAGGACCACTCAAGGAATTCCACGGGCTGGTGCTCGTCCCCGATCCGTTGCTCGCAGCACTGCAGTCGACGTACCACGCCGTGCCGACGGCGGCCGCCTGAACCGTCCACGTGAACGTGATGCTCGATGCGTGCAGGCGCGAATCGGTTGCCGTGAGCGTCGTGGTCCACGAGCCCGCTGTCCGCGGGGTTCCCATGACCATGCCCGTCGCGTAATTGATGAGCAGGCCGTCGGGCAGGTTCGTGGCCGTCCAATCGACGCGCCCCACCCCTCCAGTTGCCGAGGGCGTCAGGCCGGTGGCCACGCCGATGGTGGATGTCTGCGTCGAGACCGCCGCGATCGCGGGCGGATCGGTCGCCGGAACCGTCCACTGCTGAAAGGCCGCGCTGGGCTGGCAGGGTTGAAGCTCCAGCCGCGCCCCGTCGACGATCGCCTGTCCGGTCACGCTCAGGCACTTGCCCGACTTGAGGTTCGAGATCGTGCCGTTGGGGAGTGCCACCCATTTCTGGTCGCTGCCGCTGCTGACACAGCTCCACAGCTCCACGACCGTGCCGTTCGCCACTGCCTGACCGCTGATGCTCAAACACTTGCCGAGCACTCGGACCGTGCCGTCGGAGGAGAGCGTCCAGGACTGCGCGGAAGCGCCGTTGCACGAGAACAGCTGGATGATGTTGCCGTCCTGAGTGCTCGAGTTTCTGTCGTCGAGGCACTTTGCGCCGATCGTGATCTGACCGGGTGTCGCCGCGGATGCGGGCTGAGCGCTGATCAGCAGCCCGAAGACCACGGCGATGATCACCACTATCACGGCCCAGGGCCGTCGTTGTAGCACGTGAGGGGTTGTCATCTTCGTCTCCTCCTGTTTGTGGTGCATGTGATGGATTCCCGCTGCGGTTCGTGTGCGTGACGTATGTGCGTTCTCTGCGGGTGACGTCTGCGTAGCGCTTGAGAGGGGATAGTGCGTGACGCGAAAGGTGTCGCCTCTGGGGAGGACACCGTTCCTGCGCTGTTCACGATGCCGACGTGCATGACGACCGCCGCGCGCTCAGCTCAGGAAGATCTCGATGACCGGCACAAGCACGTCCGGGCGCTGAACAGGCAGCTCCAGCGTGAGTGTTCCGGCCGGCTGCCCACCGGGTACCGTGTTGAACGCCTCGGCTTCCGGCGGTCGGATGACCATGCGCACTTCGGACGCATCGTGCAGGAACTGCGCATAGGTCGCCTGGTCCGCCAGGTCAGGCAGATGCAGTGCACCGAACGGCCAGGCGAACAGATGCACATACAATCGCCGACCGCGCTGGGTGTAACGCACATCGGTCGGCGCCGCCCAGGACGCCGGACCCGCGCCGTAGACGGCGCGCGAGTGTATACCGACCCAGGACCCGACCGTGTCGATGACGCCCCCCGATTCCGGGTCCACCCGGCCCCGCCCGTCCGGGCCGACGTTCAGCAACATGTTCCCGTTCATCGCGACGGTGTCTATGAGCATGCGCGCAACAAGTTCCGGAGACTTCATGTCATGGTTGTCCCGGTCGTAGCCCCATGATCCGTTCATCGTCTGGCAGGCTTCCCAGGTGACGAGCTGTCCATCTTTCTCCATGGGCGAAGTCGGCTGATACTGCTCCGGGGTCGTGACATCGCCCGGGATACCGAGGCGATCGTTCACGACGATGCCCGGCTGCAGCCAGCGAACCATCGTGAGGAGCTGCTCGGACTGCCACTCCGCGGCACCCTTTCCACCCCACACCGGCGGTATGGCGCCTTCTGCGTAGGAGTAGTCGAAGAAGAGGTAGTCGATCGTGCCGTACGAGGTGAGCAGCTCCCGCACCTGGGCGTGGAGGTAGTCCGCATAGAGACGGATGCGACGCTCCTCGTTGATCGCGCGGACCTTCTCCGCCGGTTCGTCACGCAGCGGATGGATCCCGTCGATCGGGAACTGCTCGTGATGCCAGTCGATCAGCGAGTAGTACAGCCCCACGCGCAAGCCGGCGGCACGTGCGGCATCGACGAACTCCCGCACCAGATCGCGCCCGCACGGTGCGTTCACCGAACTGTAGTCGGTCACCTTCGAATCCCAGAGGCAGAATCCCTCGTGATGCTTCGTCGTGAGCACGACGTATCGCATACCACCGCGCACCGCCAGATCTACCAGCTCGGCCGCGTCGAACAGATCGGGATCGAAGTGCTCGAAGTAACGTCGGTAGTCGCTGGCGCTGATCTTCTCACGTGTCATGACCCATTCGTGCCGCGCAGCGATCGAGTACAGCCCGAAGTGCACGAACATCCCGAAGCGGTCATGGACGAACCAGCCCGTGTCCGCGTTCGACGCCGCCGTGTCGACGGTACTCACTTTCCGGCGCCCACCGTCATGCCGGCGACGATGCGGCGACCGAGCCAGGTGTACACGATGAGCAGCGGCAGCACCATGAGCGTCATGCCTGCGAAGATCGATCCCCAGTCGGCTCCGTTGAACGCCGCAGAGTTCATGATCTGAATGAGCGCGATGGGCAGCGTCCGGGTCGACTTGTCCGTGAGCAGCACGAGCGAGAACAGCGTCTCGTTCCACGAGCCGATTGCCGCGAGAGTCATCGCCGTCGTCAGCCCCGGTCGCGCCAGAGGGAGCATGATCGTCACGAACGTGCGCATCCCGGATGCGCCGTCGAGCGCGGCAGCCTCTTCGATCTCGCCGGGGAGGGACGCAAAGAAGCCCGTCAGCAGGAACACGGTGAACGGGAGATTGAGGCCGATCAGCACGATCGTGAGGCCGAGCTGGCTATCGATGAGGGGGATGCCGGTGTTCTGCTGGACCTGCGCGAGCCCGATATAGATCGGGATCAGCAGGACCTGACCCGGCACGCCCAGACCGAGGGCGAACGCCGCCGTGATTTTCGGAGCGATCCATCGCGTCGAGCGGCTCAGGGCATACGCGGCGGGTGCCGCGATCGCCACCGCGAAGAAGGCTGAGATGAGAGTGACGGACGCGGAGTTCAGGAACGCGACGCCGAAGTCGCCGATCGTCCAGGCGTTCGCGTAGTTCTCCAGATGGGGAGGGACGGGGAGGCCCAAGGGCTGGCGCAGATAGTCCACCGTGCTGCGCAGCGACGAGACCACCATCCACGCGATGAGGAAGATGTTGAACGCGACGACGAGCCAGACCATCGCGCGTCCGATCCAGCCGGCAACGCCCGTCTTGCTCCCTGACGAACGCAACGTCCGCCTCGTGCGGGAACCCGCTGTCGTCAGGGCACGGGTGACAGAGGTCATAGTTCGATCGCCTCCCGGCGCAGGAGTCGGCGCAGGCCGAGGGTGAGCACGGCGACCAGTGCGAGGCTGACGAGCGCGGCAGCCGCGGCGAGCCCGAAAGCACGTCCTGCGTTGGCCTGAAACGCGCTCAGATACACGTAGATCGCAGTCGTCCAGTTCTGGCTGTTCGGCGAGGACGCACGCGTTCCACCGAAGACGAGGATCAGCTCGAACACCTTCACCGAGCTCATCGTCCACAGGATGGCGCAGACGGACACGACGTCCCAGGAGAGCGGAAGGGTGACCGTGAAGAACTGACGGATGGGGCCGGCGCCGTCCAGCGATGCCGCCTCGTAGTAGTAGGGCGGGATCTGGTCGACGCCCGACATGATGATGCTCGTGAAGTAGCCCGTGGAGGACCAGATGAGGATCGCCATGATCAGGGTGAACTGGTTGTCGGGCGCCAGCCATTTGGGCGCGTCGGTGATGCCCACCCAGTGCAGCGCGGTGTTGACGAGACCGTTCGGATTGAACAGCATTCCGGCGAAGATGGCGAAGATCAGCGCGTTGATCAGGTTCGGGAAGAACAGCACCGAACGCACGAAGTGCTTGCCCGTCATCTGGCGCAGCACGAGTGTGAGCGCGAAGGCGAGGACGAAGGTGATGACTCCGACGATCACGAGGATCTTGAACGTGTTCACGATCGACGTCGTGAAAGTGGGGTCGAGCCAGAGCTGCTGATAGTTCGCCGTGCCGACGAAGCGCATGGGGCCGAAGCCGGACCACTTGTTCAGGCTCAGCCATGCCACGAACACGATCGGGGCGAAGTAGAAGATGACCATGCCGGCGAGTGCGGGGAGCACGAACGGCCAGAACACGCGGCGACGCACGCGCTCCATGGGTGAGTGGGTCGGGAACCGCTTGCCGCGGGCGGGCGAACCGCCCGCGGCAAGCGTGGTGGATGACGTCGTCAACCCTGTGCCTTCCAGTACTGGACGTGCGCGGCCTTGCCATTGGCGACGAACTGGTCCGCTGTGGTCTTGCCGAGCCAGAGGTCGCCGAACGCGGGGTCGAAGACCTTGCTGAAGTAATTGCCGCCCTCGCCGTCGAACGTCACCCGCGGTGTCGCCTTGGAAAGGACTTCCTGGACGCTGGCGAGCTCGGCCGGCGCCTGGCCGTCCTTCAGCGCGGTCAGGTTGGAGGCTTCTGTCGCGATCTTGCCCTCGTACTTCTCCGACGAGAAGTACGCGATGAACGCCTTGGCCGCATCCGCGTTCTTGGCCGCGGTCGGAACGGCGAAGCCGAAGGGCAGCACGGAGACGCCGTCCGCCGAGGAACCGCCCGTGGAGGGGAAGTTCGCACCGGCGTACTTCCAGTCCGCGCCGATGGTCTTCGCCGTCTCGGCCGTGACCCAGCTACCCGTCAGGTAGAACACGCCCTGGCCCTGCGCCCAGGCGGTCTCGCCAGCCGGGTACTGGCTGGCGTCGTAGCCCGAGACCATGTAGCCGTCGGTGATCAACTGGTGCACCTGCTCCGCGGTCTTCTTCACCGCGGCGGAGTCCCACGCAGCGCCGGTCTTGTCTTCAGCGAGCTTCTTCATGGCTCCGTCGCCCGCGTTGCGGTTCAGAAGATAGTCGAACCAGTACTCCGCAGCCCAGACGGCGTCGCTGTCGCTGACGATGCAACCGACGCCGGCAGCCTTGGCCGCGGCGCAGTCCTTGAGCAGGTCGTCATACGAAGCGGGTGCTTCCTTCACGTACGGGCTGTTCGCGTTGTAGAACAACGACACCGTCGAGACGGTGTAGGGGATGAGGTACTTGTTGCTGGAGCCGCCGTACGCGGGGATCTTCTCGACGTAGGACTTGTTCACGACATCGGCGACCTTCTTGCCGTCGGCGTTCGTCTTCTGCCAGACATCGCTGAGATCGGCGAGAGCGTCCTGGCTGTTCAGGGCGGTACCGAGCTTGTCGTACCCCTGGTCGACCAGGTCCGGGGTCTTGCCTGCGGCGAGTCCGGCGGTCACCTGGTCGAGCACGTTGCGCCCCTGCCACTGCACCGTGACCTTGGCGCCGGTCTCCTTCTCGTACGCCTTGATCGCCGCGTCGATGACCTTGGCCTGCGGTTCCTTCTCGCTCCACATGGACCAGTAGGTGAAGCTTCCACCCTTGGCGTCGGATCCGCCTCCAGCGCCTGAGCAGCCGGCAAGCGCGAGCGCTCCGACGGCGACGAGTGCGACGGCGACGCCGCGAACTCCCTTGAGATTCATGTTGTTCCTCACTGCGTTGAATAGGGACTTGCATGGTGTGAATCGCAGCGCATCGCGCGGACCTCCCGCAGAGAGGCGCGGCCACTGCTGGCGGTGGCCTGCCCGGTCCGACCCAGACGCCCAAAACGGACGTCGGAGCACGGCCAGGTCCGGGGGACGATGTCGCACGGATTCTGGATCTGTTCTCGAGGATTTGGGTTCTGTATCGAAGGTTCGGGTTCCGTGTCGATGTTCACTCAGCGCCTGATGCTGGACGGGGCCACCTTGCCCCCGCTGCTTCACGCTCTCCTCACCGCTCGACATTCGGGCCGGCGATTGAGTTGGCAATAATAAAGCAGACTTTCGAACTAACCGCAAGCCTGGAATATCCGGCCTACTGGGGGCACCGATAGAACTTCACGCGGATACGTCTATTTTGAGAACTAAATGCTGAGCGACGCGCCACGCCCACACGAGGAGTGCCACGCAGGCACAAGAAGCGCTAGAAACCGCGTCAAAACGACGCCTCTTGGGCGTGCGCAACCGTCCATCAGACCTCGCACGGCACCCCCGGCGGAGGACAGTCAACGCGCAACGAAGGTCAGTGCCATGTCGGGCGACGAGAACGTCGAAACATCCCGTTCTCCAGAACGTGATCCAATCGTCACCCGCCCACAGCGCGAGGCCCTTCGACGGGACGACCGAGGAGCGGGTTCAGGCGAACCCTGGGGCACCGAGGAGCGGGTTCAGGCGAACCCTGGGGC
>NZ_JBFTMT010000008.1:0-131735 GCF_056397105.1 Microbacterium sp. 05N427 | reverse complement strand
GTCCGGGGCTTATCGGCGGAGATCGCGGAGCGCAGCGTCGCTGCGGAGATCGGCGCCGCGCTGCGCGTCTCGGATCGGACGATCCAGCGCCGCATGGCCCAGGCCGGTGAGCTCGCGTCCCGGTTCCCCACCGTGCTCGATGCGCTGGCGAACGCACGCATCTCGCTGCCGCACGCCCGGATGATCCAGGACGCGGGCGCAGCGATCGCAGATGACGCTGCCCGCGAGGCGTTCACCGCGCGCGTGCTGCCGATCGCCGAGAACGATTCCCCGAACCGTGCCCGGCCGCTGATCCGACGCGAGGCGGAGCGTGCCGCTCCCCGTGACCTCACCGAGCGGCACCGCGAAGCGCAGAAGCAGCGACGGATATGGCGAGAAGACCTCCCCGACGGGCAGAAGATGCTCGGGATGATCCACTCGGCGGCGGTGATCGACGGCATCCACGACCGCCTCAGCCAGCAGGCCCGCGCGGTCCAGGTCGCCAATGCCCGGGCCGCGAAGCCTGATGCGGTGGGGAGCGAGACGGTTCGTGATGCGTTCGGCGACCCCCACGATGTTCGGACGATCGATCAGTTGCGTGCCGACCTCGTCGCGGATGTCCTGCTCAGCGGCGCACCTTCGGGCCACGACACACCGGCAGGGCTGCTCGGCGCGATCCGCGCCCGCGTGGAATTCACTGTCCCCGTCCTCACGCTCCTCGGACGAGATTCATGCTCCGGCGCCGGCGCTCGCGACAGAGGTTCCTTCGACGACGCAGACCGCTTCTCCGGCGATGGCTCCGACGCCGGCGAGAACGGCGCCCCGTTCCCCGGCACAGGATTCGAGATCCGCGCAGAGCTGCCTGGCGAGCTGGCCGGAGGGAGCCCGATCGACACTGATACGGCACGTCTCCTGGCCGGCGGCGTCGTCGCATGGGAACGCGTACTGACCCACCCCGTCACGGGCGCGATCCTCGCGGTCGACCGGTACCGACCCAATGCCGATCTGAAGCGGCTCCTGCACGCCAGGGACCTGCGGTGCCGGTTCCCCGGCTGCGGACTTCCACCGGTCGCCCAGGATCTCGATCACACCGTCGACGCCGCGCTCGGTGGCACCACGGACATCGACAACCTCGACGGGTGCTGCCGGCGACACCACGTCGTGAAGCACCACGGCCGATGGGCCGTCACCCAACTCGGCGCGGGGATCCTGGAATGGACCAGCCCGACCGGCCGCACCTACCTCGATCGACCGCCTTCGCCGGTCACCTTCACCGTCTGCGATTCGGATCCGCCGCCGCTGACCGACAGGGAACCCGTGCCGTTCTGAGGTCACGGGCGAGTCGTCACGGGGCACGGATACGCTGAACCAATGACCACTCCCGACTTTGTCCTCGCGCTGCGTCAGCACGTGGGCCATGCCCCGCTGAACCTCGTCGGCGTCACCGCGATCGTGTTCCGCGACGAGAAGGTGCTGCTCGGCAAGAGGGCGGACAACGGTGCGTGGCAGGCGATCTCGGGCATCGTCGAGCCGGGAGAGGAGCCCGCGGACACCGCGGTGCGGGAATGCCTCGAAGAGGCCGGCGTGAGCGTCAAGGTCGAGCGCCTCGCGCTGGTCCAGCAGCTCCCCCGGGTGACGTACGCGAACGGGGATCAGGTCGACTATCTCGACATCGTGTTCCGCTGCAACTGGGTCTCCGGCGAACCGCACCCCGCCGACGGCGAGCTCACCGAGGTCGGCTTCTACGACCTCGCCTCGATGGGCGACGTCGACGACGCCCACGTACGCAAGATCGCCCTCGCCATGGCCGAGGACGATCCCGCGCACTACCGCGGCGGAAGACCTCCGCGGGCCTGAACGCTCAGTCGGCCGGGATCTTCAGCGAGTCGGGGAGAGCGTCGGTTCACGAAATCTCGTCGCGCAGGTCGAGCCGCACCAGAACCCGCGGGAAGCCGTTGATCACGGATCCGGTGTCCGCGGCCTTGGCGAAGCCGGCCGATTCGAAGAGCGCGCGCGTGCCGACGTACGCCATCGYCAAGTCCACCTTCGCGCCGTGATTGTCGACGGGATACGCCTCGACGGCCGGCGCGCCGTGTTCACGGGCGAAGGCGACCGCGCCGTCGATGAGCGCATGCGTGATGCCCTGCTTGCGGTACCCCGGTCGCACACGCAGACACCACAGCGACCAGACGTCGAGACCATCGACACTCGGAATCAGACGGTTGCGCGCGAACGACGTGTCCTGCCGGGGATGCACTGCCGCCCAGCCGACAGGCTCGTCGTCGAGATAGGCGATCACCCCGGGAGGCGGATCCTCGGTGCAGAGCCCGCGCATCCGCTCCGCCCTGGCCTCGCCACGCAACGCCTGGCTCTCCTTACCGGGGATCCGGTAGCTCAGGCAGAAGCAGGACTGCGAGGTCGGTTTCTTCGGCCCCACGAGTATCGCGACGTCCTCGAAGACGCTCGCCGGCCGCACCTCGATGCTCATGAGCCCATCCTGCCCCGCCGGTCGGACATCCGCGCGGCGCGGGACGAGGTCAGGGTTCGACGATGCGCTGGTCCGTGTTCGTGTAGGTGATCGAGTCGGCGATCGTGCCGACGAGACCCATCGTGACGCGCAGCAGGCCGGGCTTGACGTCGTCCAGGGGCGGGGGCGTGTCGGTTCCCAGGGTCAGCGCGCGACCGTCCTGCGTCGTCGCGGTGACCGAACCGAGATACACGCTCACGTGCCCGGTGAGGGTCATGGTGTCGGCATTCGTCACGAGCCCCGCCTTGTCCGGCGGACGGACGGTGAGCGAGAAGCCCGAGATGGTGATCGAGTCGGCCGAGATCTTGAGGGCGCGGATCGTGCTGCCGTCGATGGTCGGCACATCGACGATCGAGATCCCGCTCAAGCCCGTGAAGGACAGCCCCTGCGATCCCATCGAGGCCGGGGTCTTCGTGAAGACGGGCGCGCTCTCGTCCTTCGTCGCGGCCACCGGGGTCGGGGCAGGATCGCTCGGAGCGGTCGGCGTCGTCGCGCCGGGCGTCGGCGCACCGGGCGTCGACGGCGCATCAGGCACCGCGGGCAGTCCCGGCACCGCGGGACCAGGCGTCCCCGACTTCGGCGGGGGCGTCGTCGGCGTCGGGCTCGGAGAGGGGCACCAGAGCAGCGGAATGCACAGTCCCGTCGGCTGGGACGCCGGGGCGATGGCGGCCCCGAGAGTCATCGGCGCGACGAGGGCGAGCGCTGCCAGGAGCACGGCGCCGTGGCGGCGCTGCGGCTTCACGACGCGGCCTCCTCGGCTCCGCCGGCGGGCACGGGGTCGCGCGGCCCCATCCAGGCGACCACGAGCACGGCCCCGGTGCCGGCGAGGAGCATCCCGATGATGAACCCGCCGAGGTTCACGCCGATCAGCGAGTAGATCGCGACGACCAGGGCGATGATCCCGTAGAACACGTGATGCGCGGGCATCGTGACCGCGAGGATTCCGAGCAGCAGCAACGCGATCGGGATGATCGTCGCCTGCAGCCCCTCGATTCCGAGCTGGACGTGCAGGTGTCCGATGTCGAGCTGTCCGGAGAAGAACATCTCGATGCCGCCGAGAGCGACCAGCAGTCCGCCGACGAACGGTCGCTGCCGTCGCCAGTGCCGGAACCCCCGCGCGGGGGTCGCCTCCGCTGTCGCAGCACCCGTCTCCTCGGAAACATCGGCCGCCCCGGCATCGACGGGCGAGGCGGGCTCGGACGCGGGGCGAACCGGCCGCAGTGCAGGCGCATCCGCGTCGCGCGGACTGCGCCGTGCGGATCCGCGGGTGCTCGCGTCGTCGGTCATCGCAGCCTCGTCGTTCAGAAGCATCCCTGCGAACCGTCCGTCAGCTCCAGCGTCATGCCCGTGAGGGTGAACACCGAGGCCTGGGTGCTCCAGGCCGTCTGCTGCAGGTTCTTGATCGAGACGGTGTCGGCGTCCTGAGCGAAGTCGCCCGCGGAGCCCTTGGCGTCGGTGTTGACGGTCGAGGCGTCCACGCCGATGCGGATCGCGCCGAACGACGCGTCGCCCTTGAGCCCGGTCATACCGATCTGCAGGTCGCTGGCGGACGCCGGGTTGCCGTTGCCGCCCGCCTTGATGAGCACGCCGACCTTGCCGAGCGGCGTGTCGGTGATCACGGACTGGCAGAGGTCAGCGAGTGTCGCGCTCTTGATGTTCGCGATGGCGACCGTGTGCTCCTTGCCTTCCGTGTCCTTCGCGACACCGGCGTACTGCGAGAAGCCGCTGCCCTCCAGCTGGGAGGCTCCGATCTGGAACTGGCTCCCCGAGACGGCGAACGAGACGGGGACGGCCCCTTGGGCGACCCCGCCCATCAGCGCTGCGGCGACGACGCCTGCGGGGATCGCCACGAGGGCGATACGGCCGGCGTGGGACGAGCCGAGCTTGCGGACACGGTCGGACTTCGGGAACTTCATCGATCCTCCTTCAGCGCGCCGGCTGCGATGGCGGCGCTCACCTGGTCGAGTATATTGCCCGTTGACTCAGAGTCAATACCGGACGCGGCCGCTGCTCCCTCCCGCTAGGCTCAGGGCATGCCCGAGCTGCGACGCGTCCGACTGACACCGGAGGAGCGTCGTGCGCAGCTCGTCGCGACCGGGGTGAACTTCCTCGCCGAGCACTCCCTGGACGAGCTCACCATGGACGTGCTCGCCCAGCGCGCCGGCGTGTCCCGCCCCTTGCTGTTCCACTACTTCGACACCCGGCAGGGCATGCACCTCGCGGTCGTCACCATGGCCAGGGACAGCCTGCTGCTCGCCTCAGAACCCCGCGACGACCTGGAACCGCGCGCACGGATCCGCGACACGCTCCTGCGCATCACGGAGTTCGTACGCCAGCACCAGGGCACGTTCCACTCGCTCGTGCGCGGCATCGCAAGCAGCGACCCCGCCGTCCGGCGGGTGGTCGACGAATCGCGCGATCTCAACGCCGAACGGCTGCTCGACGCGTTCACCGAGCTCGGCACGCCGGACACGGCGGCGCTGCGCGTCGCTCTGCGCTCCTGGGTGTCCTTCACCGAGGAGACCCTGATCAGCCTCGTCATCGACCGGGACGAGGATCCGGAGGTCGTCGTCCGGTTCCTGGAGGCGACGCTCGACGGCGTGGTGTCCGCGACGGGCGAGCTGCCCCTCTGAGCCCGGAAGGCTCCGCTGCTCAGGCCTCGCCGCGGAGCACGTCGAGCGCGTGCTGGAAGTCGGCCGGATACGGCGACTCCGTCTGGACCCACTCGCCGGTGGTCGGATGAGCGAAGCCCAGCCGGTGCGCGTGCAACCACTGCCTCGTCAGCCCGAGACGCGCCGACAGCGTCGGGTCGGCGCCGTACAGCGGATCCCCCACGCAGGGGTGCCGATGCGCAGCCATGTGCACGCGGATCTGGTGCGTCCGGCCGGTCTCGAGGTGGATCTCCAGCAGGGATGCGCCAGGAAAGGCTTCGAGCGTCTCGTAGTGGGTGACCGAGGGCTTGCCGTCGGGGATCACCGCGAACTTCCAAGAGTGATTCGGGTGCCGCCCGATCGGCGCGTCGATCGTGCCGGCGAGCGGATCGGGGTGCCCCTGCACGACCGCGTGATAGATCTTCTCGACCGTGCGCTCCTTGAAGGCGCGCTTGAGCTCCGCGTACGCCGCCTCGGACTTCGCGACCACCATGAGCCCGCTGGTCCCGACGTCGAGACGGTGCACGACGCCCTGACGCTCGGCAGCGCCGCTGGTCGCGATACGGAATCCTGCGGCGGCCAGGGCGCCGACGACGGTCGGCCCCTCCCATCCCAGGGACGGGTGCGCGGCCACTCCGGTGGGCTTGTCGACCACCACGATGTCGTCATCGTCATAGACGATGCCGAGCTCCGGCACGGCGATGGGTTCGATCCTGGGCGCCTGCTTCGGCGCCCACTCCACGTCGAGCCAGCCTCCGGCGCGCAGCTTGTCCGACTTTCCCAGCACGGTGCCGTCGAGGGTCACTCCCCCGGCCTCCGCGACCTCCGCCGCGAAAGTACGCGAGAAGCCGAGCATCTTCGCGAGCGCGGCATCCACCCTGACTCCGTCCAACCCGTCCGGCACGGGGAGTGAGCGGGATTCCACGGTCAGTCCTCGGCTCCGGCGCCATCGCGGCGCGCAGAGTGCTGCGGATCCGGGCTGGTCGCCGCGTCCGTGGCGGGGGCGTCCTCGGCGACCGCCGACCGGGACTCGTCGTCCTCGACCGACTCCGTCGCCGTCTCGTCCTTGTGGTCCCGCTCGCGGGTGCCGTCGAGACGGAGTCCCACGATGATCAGAAGGGCGATCGAGATCATGCCGCAGACGATGAAGATGTCGGCGACGTTGAAGATGGCCGGCAGCATCCACGGCATCGAGATCATGTCGACGACATGTCCGACACCGAATCCCGGTTCGCGGAAGATCCGATCCGTGAGGTTCCCGAGCACACCGCCCAGCAGCGCGCCGAGTACCACGGCCCACAGTCTCGCGCGTACGGAGAACGCCTTCCACACGATCACGCACGCGACGACGGCCAGGGCGATCGTGAAGACCCAGGTGTAGCCCGCGCCGATCGAGAAAGCCGCCCCGGAGTTGCGGATGTAGAAGAGCTGCAGGAAGCCCCCGAGCACGGGGACGACCTGCTCCTGGGGCAAGTGGGCGATGGTGAGGTACTTCACAAACTGGTCGGCGGCCAGCACGAGCACTGCGAGAATCGCAATGATCGCGCCGGCCGCCGAACCGTGAAGCGGTTGACGCCGGGTCAACGGGGCCCCTTACTGCGCGGAGGAGGCGTCCCCGTTGGGGCCGCCCTTCTCGTCGAGGTCGCGGAGCTGACCCTCGATGTAGCTGCGCAGCTGCGTGCGGTACGTGCGCTCGAAGTCGTGCAGCTCGGTGATCTTGCCCTCGAGCACGTTGCGCTCGCGCTCGAGACGCGAGGTCTCTTCACGCTGCTTCTGCTCGGCGTCGGCGAGGATCTTCGACGCCTGGGCCTTCGCATCGGCGATGAGCTGGTCGCGCTGGGACTTGCCCTCGGCGACGTGCTCGTCGTGCAGACGCTGCGCGAGCTCGATGATGCCGGCGGTCGCGGCGGCCGGAGCACCGGTCTCGGCGACCGGGGCGGCGACAGGCGCAGGCGCGGCAGCGACCGGAGCCTCGGCCGCGGGAGCGGCCTTCTCTCCGGACTCGTAGGCGGCCAGCTTCGCCTTCAGCTCGGCGTTCTCGTCGAGGGCCTTACGCCACTCGAGCACGACCTCGTCGAGGAAGTCGTCGACCTCGTCCGGGTCGAAGCCGTCCTTGAAACGGACGTGCTGGAACTGCTTGGTGACGACGTCATCCGGGGTCAGTGCCATGGGTGGCTCCTTCGATGAGTTCTCGGTGGCCGGGTGGAAATGGCGCCTGCCCCTCGGCGTGCACCTTCGGAAAAGCATAGCCGCCCAATCGCGGCGCCGCGAAGCGCGCGCGAACGGGCGCGGCGAGGTGCCCTAGATGAAGGATCGGGTGATCGACATCAGGATGAGCACGATGATCATGGTGAGCGTGAAGCCCAGGTCGAGCGCGACGGGTCCGATCCTCAGCGGAGGAATGAGGCGTCGGAAAAGTCGGATCGGCGGATCCGTGAGCGTGTAGACGATCTCGGCGACGATCAGCCCCGCACCACGCGGGCGCCAGGAACGGTTGAAGATGGGAATGTATTCCAGGATCAACCGTGCGAACAGCGTGAGCAGGTACAGCAGCAGCAGGATGTTGAGAATCGCTGCGATCGTGGAGACCGCGGGCGGCACCACCACGCGTCAGGAGTGCGCGAGCGCGGGCTCGTCGCCCCCGGCGATCCCGCCCTGGCCCGACACCGCGATGCTCTCCGGCGACAACAGGAAGACCTTGTTCGTCACGCGCTCGATGCGCCCGTAAAGGCCGAGCGAGAGTCCGCTCGCGAAGTCGATCAGTCGGCGCGCGTCGGCGTCGCTCATCTGCGAGAGGTTGATGATCACAGGGATCCCGTCGCGGAAGCTCTCCGCGATGACCTGAGCATCGCGATACTGCTTCGGGTGCACCGTGAGGATCTCGTTCACGGCGCCGACGGACGGCTGACGCACGGCGGTCGGACGGCGCAGCGGCGTCACAGGAGCCGGCTTCGCCTCCTCGCGCTCGCGACGCACTTCGTCACGGCGGACGGGCTCGTGGCGGACCTGCTCCTGGCGGGCGCTCTGCGCGGCCGGAGCCTGCTCGTCGTAGACCTCTTCCTCATCGGCGAGGCCGAGATAGACCATGGTCTTCTTCAGCGGGTTCCCCATCGTGTCCTCCGAGCGTGTAGGGGTGGTTCTGTTTCGAGGCTAACCCTGTGCGGGTCGTGGCCCCGTGATTGCGGAGCCGATACGTAGGTGTGTCGCGCCGGCTGCGATCGCCTCGGCGAAATCACCCGTCATCCCGGCCGAGATCCAATCGGCTCCAGGGGCGACCGTGCGCAGGCGCTGCGCGGACTCGTGGACGCGGGCGAACGCGGCCGCCGGGTCCTCGTCGAGCGGGGCGACCGCCATCACGCCGCGCAGCCGCAGCGTCGGCAGGGCGAGCACCTGTTCCGCGAGCCGCTCGAGCTCCGCCGGGGAGACTCCCCCGCGGCCCGGGTCCTCGGTGAGGTTGATCTGCAGCAGGACGTCGAGCAGCGTGTCGTCCGTCGCCGCGCGGTCGAGCGCCTCCGCGATGCGCAGGCGGTCCACCGAGTGCACGGCCTGCGCCGCGCGACGGATCGCGCCGGCCTTGTTCGTCTGCGCCTGCCCGATGAAATGCCAGCGCAGATCATCCAGGTCCGCAAGGGCCTCCGCCTTCGCGGAGAGCTCCTGCTGCCGGTTCTCACCCACCTCGCGGACGCCGAGGCCGTACAGCTCGCTCACCAGAGCGGCGGGGTGGAACTTCGTCACCACGATGCGCGTGATCTCCGCAGGATCCCGTTCCGCGCGCCGTGCGGCGTCCGCGATCGCTGCATCGATCGCGGACAGCCGCTCGGCGACCGAGATCACTTAAGGAACTCGGGGATGTCGAGATCGCTCTCGTCGAAGGCCGGCTCGATGCTGGTGTGCACCGGCGGGATCGACGGCACGGACACGGGAGCGGTCTGACGCGGCGCCTCGTCGGCCTGGGCCGAGTCCTCGCGCTCCTCGGCGGCGGGCTTCTCGGCGACCGCGGGGGTCGTCGTGCGCGAGAAGATCTGCGGGTCGAGGCGCAGCGTGGGCTCACCGCTGTCGAAGCCGGCAGCGATCACCGTGACGCGCACCTCGTCGCCGAGGGTGTCATCGATGACCGTTCCGAAGATGATGTTGGCTTCGGGGTGCGCGGCCTCCTTGACGAGGTCCGCCGCGTCGTGGATCTCGAAGATGCCGAGGTTCGATCCACCCTGGATCGACAGCAGCACGCCGTGCGCACCCTCGATGGAAGCCTCGAGCAGGGGCGATTCGACCGCGAGCTCCGCCGCCTTGATCGCACGGTCGGCACCGCGGGCGGAACCGATGCCCATGAGCGCGGATCCGGCCCCCTGCATGACCGACTTGACGTCGTTGAAGTCGAGGTTGATGAGACCCGGCGTGGTGATCAGATCGGTGATGCCCTGCACACCGGCGAGGAGCACCTGGTCGGCGGTCGCGAAGGCCTCGATCATCGAGATACCGCGGTCGCTGATCTCCAGCAGGCGGTCGTTCGGCACCACGATGAGGGTGTCGACCTCTTCCTTCAGCTTCGCCACGCCGGCATCGGCCTGGCTCTGCCGACGACGCCCCTCGAACGAGAACGGCTTGGTCACGACGCCGATGGTCAGAGCGCCGATCGACTTGGCGATGCGCGCCACGATCGGCGCGCCACCGGTTCCGGTGCCGCCGCCCTCGCCCGCGGTGACGAAGACCATGTCGGCGCCGCTCAGCGCCTGCTCGATCTCCTCCGCGTGGTCCTCGGCAGCGCGGCGTCCGACTTCGGGGTCGGCACCCGCGCCGAGGCCGCGGGTGAGATCGCGGCCGACGTCGAGCTTGACGTCGGCATCGCTCATCAGCAGCGCCTGCGCATCGGTGTTGATCGCGATGAACTCGACGCCGCGCAGGCCGAGATCGATCATGCGATTGACGGCGTTGACGCCGCCACCGCCGACACCGACGACCTTGATCACGGCAAGGTAGTTCTGGTTCTGGCTCATCCCGTCCTCCGATGTATTTCGAGCCCCGAGCGGGCAACCTTAAACCTCAAGCAGAAGGTTAAAGTATTTCCCGGTATTGCTTTCTCTTGTCTGAAGGTAAGCGGCGCAGGGCGCACTGAAGCCAAGCGACACGCGCCTGGGCGCGATCGTTTCGGATATTCGTACTCAGCCGACCACGCCGACGCCCGGCGAGGAGACGTCGTACGATGCTGCGCCCGGATTCACCTTCATCAGGGCCAGCAGGGAGCGGGTCTTGAGCGCCGACTGCTCCGCGCTCCCCCACACCACCTGCGCGCCGCCGGACAGCTTCAGCACGATGTCATCCGGGGTGGACGCGGTGGCGCCGTCGACCTGGCCGCGCAGCTCGGCGGGCAGCGAGCGGAGGGCCGTGCCCACTGCGGCGAACGAGGTGGATCCGGTGCCACCGGCGACGTCGATCAGGGCGTACCCGGCGGGCCGCGCCTCGGTGCTCGAGAGGACCACTCCTGCGGCGTCGACGACCGTGAATCGCCCGTCGTCGGCCTGGAGGACGCCGACGGGTGTGCGCTCGACGATCCGCACCACGAGATCGTGCGGCGGGTGGGCTTCGAGCCGGTAGGTCTCGATCAGTGGGAACGCGACGAGCGCGGCCTTGACGGCGCTGGAATCCACGAGCGCCAAGGGCCTGCCGACCTGGCCGGACAGCGCCTTCTGCACGTCGGCCGCCTTGACCGCGCTCGCCCCCTCCACCGTGATGGTCTCCACCGCGAACAGCGGACTGTACGCCGCACCGACACTGCCGCCCACGACGAGCAGTGCGAGCGCGGCCCCGACGAGCCAGCCGATCCTCCGACGCCGGGAGCGCTGCGTGAAGCGGCGGATCTCGGTGCGCAGCGCGCTCCGGCGCGCCCGAGTCGCCTGCCAGAGGTCCCGAGCAGTCAGCGGAACATCGTCCTGCGGGTCCGCCGGATCAGGCTTCTCCGCACGCTCCCTGGCAGTCGAGGGGACGGCCGAGGACCCGCGGTCGAGCGGGATCGGCGCGGTGGCGTCCGCGTCCTCGTGCACCGCTGCGGTCGTATCCGCGTTCGGCCCCGCCGAGGCGTCGATGCCGAACCCGGTCGCCCGTCTCCGCGCGCCATCGAACGGCTGCGCCACGGCCGGACGCTCCGGCTCGACCGGAGGCGCGGGAGAGGGGATCGCGGACGGCCGTCGCACGGTCAGCCCTCGGCGGTGGTGCGCAGGGCGTCCAGCACCTGCGGGATGATCTGGTAGACGTTGCCGCAGCCGAGCGTGATCACGTAGTCGCCGTCACGCGCGACGGATGCGGTGTAGTCGGCGGCCTGCTGCCAGTCCGCGACGTAGTGCACGTGGTGCGGATCCGCGAAAGCGCCGCTGACCAGCTCGCCGGTGACGCCGGGAACCGGATCCTCGCGCGCGCCGTAGACGTCGAGCATGACCGTGTGATCCGCATAGGTCTCGAGCACCTCGGCGAACTCGCGGTACATGTGCTGCGTGCGCGAATACGTGTGCGGCTGCTGGATGGCGATGATCCGCCCCTCGCCGACGATCGTGCGCATGGCCTCCAGGGCGGCGCGAACCTCGGTCGGGTGATGCGAGTAGTCGTCGTAGACGCTCACCCCGCGTGCGCTGCCGTGCAGCTCGAGGCGGCGGACGGTGCCCGCGAAGCCCTCCATCGCTCGCGCGGCGTCTGCGAGCGTGTAGCCGAGCGTCGTGAGCACGGCGACCGCACCGGCCGCGTTGATCGCGTTGTGCACGCCGGGAACCGCGAGCTGCATGCGGGCGGAGGCCCCGTGCATGGTCAATGTCGCGGCCACAGGACCGTCCGTGACGACGTCGGTGATCCTCAGATCCGCGTCGTCCGCGAGGCCGAACGAGATCACGTTCGGATGCGTGATCCCCGCCCGCACGCGCAACGCGCCCTGGTCGTCGCTCGAGATCACGACGGCCTCGCTCGCTGCGTTCGCGAACGTCACGAACGCGTCGTGGAAGGCCTCGTCGGATCCGTAGTGGTCCAGGTGATCGGGGTCGACGTTCGTGATGAGCGCGACGGAGGTGTCGTAGAGCAGGAACGTGCCGTCGGACTCGTCGGCCTCGATCACGAAGAGGTCGTCCGCCCCCGAGGAGCTGGAGGCGCCCAACTGTTCGATGACGCCGCCGTTGACGAAGTTCGGATCGGCCCCGAGCTCCTGCAGGGCGGTGACGATCATGCCCGTCGAGCTCGTCTTGCCGTGGGCGCCGGCGACCGACACGAGGCGCCGTCCGCGGATCAGCCAGTGCAGCGCCTGCGATCGGTGGATCACGTGCAGCCCGCGCTCCTTGGCGAGCACGAACTCCGGGTTCTCGGGCCAGATCGCGCCCGTGTGCACGACCGTGTCGGCGTCACCCAGATTCGCGGCGTCGTGGCCGACGTGCACCTCGGCGCCGAGCGCCGCGAGAGCCTGCAGGTTGGCGCTGTCCGCGCGATCGCTGCCGGACACGCGGATCCCCGCATCGAGGAACATGCGAGCGAGGCCCGACATGCCGGAGCCGCCGATGCCGATGAAGTGCGCGGCGGTGATGTCGTCCGGGATCGGCAGGGAGAGGTCGGGTCTGATCATGGCTGAATCATCCTAAGTCGGGGCGAGGGGGCCTGCGGCCCGGCTCGCCGGGTCAGGGCTGCGGGGCGCTCAGCGCGCCAGGGCGCGGTCGGCGAGGGCGATGAGGTCCTCGGTTCCGGTGCGCGACCCGACGCGCTCGGCGGCCCGTCGCATCGCGGCCCGGCGGTCGTCGTCGCCCAGCAGCGGGACGACTTCGCCCCTCACGCGCTCCGGGGTGAGCTGCCCGTCCTCGATCAGCAGCGCGGCGCCCGCGTCGATCGCGGCCGCCGCGTTCAGGCGCTGCTCGCCGTTGCCGACGGCGTAGGGCACGTAGATCGCCGGGATGCCGAGAGCGCTGATCTCGCTCACGGTCGCCGAACCGGAACGGGAGAGGATCAGATCCGCCAGGGCGAAAGCGAGATCCATCCGGTCCAGGTAGCGGCGCATGGCGTAACCGCGGGCACCAGGATCCGCCATGTCGGAGCGGTCGCCGGTCGCGTGCAGGATCTGCCATCCCGCGTCGAGGATGTCCTGCCAGGATCCCTCGATCGCCTCGTTCAGGCGCTGCGCGCCGAGCGAGCCGCCGAACACGAGCAGAACGGGTCGCCCGGCGTCAAGGCCGAACTCCGCCGCTGCCTCGGTACGGAGCGCCGCCCGATCCAGGTCGACGATCTCCCGCCGCAGCGGCATCCCGACGACCTCGCCGCCGCGCAGAGGCGTTCCGGGGAAGGCGACGCCGACCGCGGCCGCGGTGCGGGCTCCCAGCACGTTCGCCATGCCGGGACGGGCGTTGGCCTCGTGCACGACGAACGGCACGCGCTCCCGACGCGCGGCCACGTAGGCGGGGGCGGAGGCGTAGCCGCCGAAGCCGATCACCGCGTCCACGCGGTGCTCGCGGATGTAGGAGCGCACCTGCTTCACCGCGCGCGAGAACCGCGCGGGGAACGCGAGAGCGGCGCCGTTCGGGCGACGCGGGAACGGCACCTTGTCCACCGTGAGCAGTTCGTAACCGCGCTGCGGCACGAGGCGCGCCTCGAGGCCCTCGCGCGTGCCGAGTACGAGGACTCCAGACTCAGGGTCACGGGCGCGCAGGCCGTCTGCGACGGCGAGCAGCGGATTGACATGGCCGGCGGTGCCACCGCCGGCCAGAAGATACGTGGTCACTTCCCGAGGCTACCCGACCGGCCTGCGGGCCGGCTCTGCGCGGAAGCGGACGCTGATGCCGGCAGCGTGCGGGCGAAGGACAGCAGCACCCCGCAGGCGAGCAGCACCGACAGCAGGGAGGTGCCGCCCTGCGACATGAACGGCAATGGCACGCCCAGCACCGGGAAGATCCGCAGCACGACGCCGACGTTGATGAGCGCCTGCGACAGGATCCACACCACGATCCCGCCGGAGGTGACGCGCACGAAGAGGTCGTCGGTGCGGCGGACCATGCGGAACACGGCGACCGCGAACAGCACGAACAGGGCGAGCACGAGGGCGCAGCCGATGAGCCCCAGCTCCTCCCCCACGATCGCGAAGATGTAGTCGTTGGACGCGGCCGGGAGCCAGCCGTACTTCTCGCGGGAGTTGCCGAGCCCCAGACCGAAGATGCCGCCGTTTGCCATCCCCCAGATCGCGTGCACCTGCTGGTAGCAGGTGGTCAGGTAGCAGCTGGTGTCGTTCGAGTGGTCGAAGACGCCGAGGATCAGCGAGCGGCGGCGCTCGTCGGCGAACGCGAAGCCGAGCACGGCGACCACCGAGATGAGCAGCGGCACGATGAAGAGCCGCAGCCGCACACCGGAGAAGAAGAGCGCGCCAAGGATGATCAGGAACAGGACCATCGAGGTTCCGAGGTCCTTGCCGCCCAGAACGGCGGCGATCGCGAGGAAGCCGACGGGGATCAGCGGGATGAACACGTGCTTCCAGCGGCCCAGGAGCTCCTGCTTGCGCCAGAGGATGAACCCGGCCCACACCGCGAGGGCGAGCTTGATGAACTCCGAGGGCTGGATCACCTGGCTGCCGATCTTGAGCCAGTTCGTGTTGCCGTCGTTCTCAAAGCCGAGCGGAGTGTAGACGAGCATCTGCAGGCCGACGGCGAGAATCAGCACGAGCCACGCGGTGCGCTTCCAGAACTGCACGGGGAAGCGACTCATCAGGAACATCAGCGGCACACCGATCGCAGCCACGAGCGCTTGCGTCAGCACGATCGAGAACGGGCCCTGCCCCTGGTCCACGGCGTTCGCACTGGAGGCCGAGAGGATCATCACCAGCCCGAACAGGGTGAGCAGCAGCGACGAAGACGCGATCAACGCGAACTCGGTGGACACCGGACGGAAGACCCGTCCCAGTCGCACACGGGCGGCGAGACCGTCGACGCGGGGCTCAGGCGCCGGGGTCTGGCGTGGTGCCACCTGCGTCATCGGTGCTCCCCTGGTCGCTCGACCGTCCCTGATCGATCCACTGCCGCACCGCTTCGGCGAACCGGTGGCCGCGATCCGCGTAGCTCGCGAATTGATCGAAGGACGCCGCCGCCGGAGCGAGGAGCACGGTGTCCCCCTCCTGGGCGATGCCCGCGGCCAATTCCACCACGCGGGTCATGACCTCTTCAGTGTCGCCGGGGACGACCTCCAGGACCCGCACCGCCGGCGCGTGTCGCGCGAACGCCTCGAGCACGTGATCGCGGTCGACGCCGATCACGACGGCGGCGCGCGCGGTCGCTCCGGCGCCCGCGACGAGATCCGAGAGGTCCACGCCCTTCAGATCCCCGCCGACGATCCAGATCGCACCGGGGAACGCCTGCAGCGACGACTGCGCCGCGTGCGGATTCGTCGCCTTGGAATCGTCCACCCAGGTGACGCCGCCCGCACGGGCGATGACCTCGATGCGGTGCGCGTCGAGGCGGAAGCCGTCCAATGCCGTCTTGATCGCCGCGGGCTCGGTCCCGAGCGACCGGCTGAGGGCCGCAGCGGCGAGGATGTTCTSCACGATGTGCGGGGCGTTCAGCCCGTGCGCGGCGAGGTCGGCCACGGTCGTGAGCTCCAGCGCGCTGTTGCGCCGGTCGTCGAGGAAGGCACGGTCGGCAAGGATCCCCTCGACCACGCCCAGATCGCTCGGGCCGGGGATGCCGAGCCCGAACCCGATCGCGCGGGCGCCTTCGATCACGTCCGCGTCCTCGACCATGCGCCGCGTGGCTTCGTCCGCCTTGTTGTAGACGCACGCCACTCGCGTGTTGCGGTACACCAGGGCCTTGGCCCCGCGATACGCCTCCGCGCTGCCGTGCCAGACGAGGTGGTCGTCGGCGAGGTTGAGGCACGTGGCCGCCCACGGCACCGGCTGACCGACCTCATCGGAGAGCCCGAGGTACCAGAGCTGGTGGCTGGACAGCTCGACCACGAGCACGTCGAAACCACCGGGATCGCGCACCGCGTCGAGCACGGGCACGCCGATGTTGCCGCACGGGGCGGCGCGCAGGCCGCCGGCGACGAGCATGGTCGCGGTGAGCTGGGTCGTGGTGGTCTTGCCGTTCGTGCCGGTGATCAGCACCCACTCCGCGGGGGTTCCGTCGCTGCGGAGCACCTTGTCCCGTACGCGCCAGGCGAGCTCGATGTCGCCCCACAGAGCGATCGGCTGCGTGTGGATCCACGCGATCACGGGATGGGCGGGCGCGAAGCCCGGCGAGGCGATGACGACCTCAGGCGCGAACTCGACGAGCCGCTCCGGAACGGAGCCGAGATCGCCGATCCACAGCTGGGCCCCGATCAGCGGCACCAGCCGTTCGTACTCCTCCGTGGCGCTCTCCGAGAGCACGAGCACCTCGGCGCCGAGCTCGGTCAGGGTGTCGGCGACCGAGAACCCGGTCACGGACAGCCCGAGCACCGCGACCCGCAGCCCCCGCCAGTCCGCGTGCCAACTGGTCAGGGCATCGAGATCACGGGTCATGAGCTGGTCAGCCTCAGCCACTCGACGTAGAACAGGCCGAATGCCGACACGGAGAGCAGACCGGCGATGATCCACATCCGCACCACGATCGTGGCCTCGGGCCACCCGCGCATCTCGAGGTGGTGATGGAACGGGCTCTGCAGGAACAGCCGCTTGCCGCGGGTGAGCTTGAAGTAGGCCAGCTGCACGATCACCGAACCGGAGGCGATGATGAAGACGCCGGCCAGCAGCAGGAGCAGCAGCTCGGTGCGGGTGAGGATCGCGAGCGCCGCGATCACGCCGCCGATCGACATGGATCCGACGTCGCCCATGAAGACCTTCGCCTTGGGCGCGTTCCACCAGAGGAACCCGATCAGCGCGCCCACGAACGACGCGGAGATCACCGCCAGGTCGAACGGGTGCGCGACGTCGTAGCAGCCCGCCAGAGATGACGGCGAGAGCGATTCCGCGGCGCAGGACTGCTTGAACTGCCAGAACGAGATGAGGCTGTACGCGCCGATCACGAACACCGCGCAGCCGGCGGCCAGGCCGTCGAGGCCGTCGGTGAGGTTCACGCTGTTCGAGGTGGCGATGCCGATCACCGAGATCCAGAGCAGGTACAGCAGCCAGCCGACGATCGGGCCGAGCGCGAACAACCACAGCACGGGGATGTCGCGGAAGAGCGAGACGAACGCGCTGGCCGGGGTGTTGCCCGCGGGGCTGCGCACCGTCAGCGCGACGATGCCGAACGGCACCATGACCAGCACCTGTCCGAGGATCTTGCGCCAGCCGGAGAGCCCGAGGCTGTTGCGCTGACGCAGCTTCATGTAGTCGTCGATGAACCCGACTGCGCCGAAGCCCAGCATGAGCCAGATCACCAGCAGCCCGGACACCGTGGGATAGCTCCCGCCGGTGAAGGTCCCGACCAGGTATCCGACGACGGTGCCGAGGATGAAGATCACGCCGCCCATGGTGGGCGTGCCGCGCTTTGCCTGGTGGCTGGGGTTGCTGATCGATTCGGGCGTGCGGATGACCTGCCCCCAGCCCCACTTCCGGAACAGCCGGAGGAAGACCGGGGTCAGCAGGAGCGTGAACGCGAGGGAGATCGCGGCGGAGGTAAGCAGGGATCTCACGAGAACGATTCTCCCAGACGATCGCCGAGGAACCGGAGTCCGGCGGAATTGGACGACTTGACGAGCACTCGATCGCCGGGACGCAGTTCGCTCCGGAGGTACTCGAAGGCGGCGTCGGCGTCGGCGAGGTGCACGGCCTCGCCGTCCCACGACCCCTCGCCCACGGCCGCGAGGTAGAGCCGGCGCGCGTCGGCGCCGACGACGACGATGCGCTGGATGTTCAGGCGCACGGCGAGCAGCCCGATCCGGTCGTGCTCGTCGCCGGCGGTCTCGCCGAGCTCGCTCATCGCGCCCAGCACGGCGACGGTGCGCTCGTCCGGCCCGGTGATCTGCGCGAGCGTGCGGAGAGCCGCCGCCATGGAGTCGGGGCTCGCGTTGTACGCGTCGTTGATGATGCGCACCTCGGCGCCGCCCATGGGCTGCATGCGCCAGCGCTCGGCGAGCTGCACCGTCTCCAGGCGAGCGATGGCGTCGACCGGCGCGACACCGAGGGCGCGTGCTGCCGCGATCGCGGCGAGGGCGTTGTTCACGTGGTGCGCGCCGAGCACCTGCAGCCGCAGCGGCAACGCCTGGCCGTCCACGTGCACGGTGCACGACGTACCGGATGCGGTGACGTCGATGTCGGCCGCGCGCACGGCTGCGGAGGGTCCCTGGCCGAAGCCGACGATCCGCAGTCCTTGCTCCTCGGCGAGCGGCGTCATGCCCGCCACGCGAGGGTCGTCCATGTTCAGCACGGCGGTCCCGCCGGGAGCCGCGGCGGCGACGAGCTCGGCCTTGGCACGAGCAGTCTCCTCGATGCCTCCGAATCCGCCGGCGTGCGCGAGCCCGACCATGAGCTCGATCACGACGTCGGGGTGCACGAGTCCCGCGAGGCGCGCGATCTCGCCCGGCGCGCTCGCGCCGAATTCGCACACCAGGAAGCGGGTGGTGTCGGTGATCCGCAGCATCGTGAGCGGGGCACCGACCTCGTTGTTGTAGGACGCGATCGGCGCGATCGTCTCGCCCTCGTCCTGCAGGATCCGGGCGAGGAAGTTCTTGGTGGTCGTCTTGCCGTTGGACCCGGTGACGCCGACGACCTGCAGGGCGCCGGCCGCGCGCACCCGTGCGACGACGGCCCGGGCGAGCTCCGCGATGGCGTCGACGACGTCGGGCACGACGATCTGCGAGATCGCGTCGTCGACGGGGTGCTCGACCAGCGCCAGCACGGCGCCGTTCTCGATCGCGGCGCCGACGAAGCGGTGCCCGTCGGTGGTCTCACCGGGCTTGGCGACGAAGATGCCGCCCTGGGTCATCTGACGCGAGTCGGTGTCGACGACTCCGGACACGATCGATGCGGGATCGTGACCTGCAGCGGGGCGCAGCTCGCCGCCGACGATCTCGGCGATCTCCGCGAGGGGCAGAGCGATCATGGGGATGGGATCCTCCGTGTGCGATGTCGCCGTTCTCGGGCGGCGGCGGCCATCACTTGTACTTGGGCAGCAGCGGTTCCATAGGTGTGGTGGAAGGCTGCACGCGATAGGTCTTCAGCACCTGCGTCATGGCCTTCTGGAAGGCCGGCGCGGTGGCCGCAGACGAGGTTACCCTAGTGGGCTCGTCGAGGGTGACCACGACGACGTACTCGGGGTGGTCGGCGGGGGCGTATCCCACCATGCTGGTGAAGTAGATCCCCTCCTTGTACGCACCGGTCTTGGGATCCGGCTTCTGCGCGGTTCCGGTCTTGGCCGCGATCCGGTAACCGGGGACCTTGATCAGGTCGGAGACGCTGCCCTGCTCTGCCACGTTCTCGATCATGCGGCTGAGCTCGGCGTCCTTGGTCGCGTCGAACACGCGCTGCGGCTTGGGCGTCGGGACCTCCGAGACCTTGCCGGCGGCGTTCGTGCAGGACTCCACGAGCGAGAGCGGGATCTTCACACCGCCGTTCGCGATCGCCTGGTAGGCGCTGGCGACCTGCGGCGCGGTGACCGTGTAGTACTGCCCGAAGGTGGTCGTGTAGTGCGACTGGTAGTCCCAGTCCTTGACGGGGTGGATGACACCGGATGCCTCACCGGGGAAGTCGATGGCGGTCTTGCTGCCGACGCCGAACTTGACCAGTTCGTCGTAGCGCTGCTGGTCGGACACCATGTCGCCGAACTTCGACAGCGCGACGTTCGACGAGTCGATGAGCGCGCCGGCGAGCGTGTAGTCGTAGGCCGGGTGCTCGAAGGCGTCGTTGATGACTGCGCCGTTCGGGAACTCCTCGTGGCTGGATGCCCCGGTGATCGAGGTCGAGGCATCAGCGTTCGCATACTCCATGACGGACGCGGCGGTGATCGCCTTGAACGTGGATCCCGGCTCGAAGCTCGTGCTGAAGATCCGCGATCCTCGGTCCTCGGGGTTCGCCGCCCCCGGGTCGTTGGGGTCGACGCTCGGGAACTCCGCGGCCGCGCGGATCTTGCCCGTGCCGACCTCGACGACGGTGACCGTCCCGGCTTTCRCCCCCTGCGCCTTGACCTCCTCGGAGATCATCTGCTGCAGGTACCACTGCAGCTCGGTGTTGATCGTGAGCTTCACCGTGCCGCCGTCGGTCGCGGGCTTCTCCTGCTGGCTCCCGGGGATGACGACGCCGTCCCGGCCCGTGAGGTAGGACTCCTGTCCCTTGGTCGCGCTCAGGCACTTGTTCTGGGTCTGCTCCAGCCCGGTGAGCTCCCCGTCGCCGGAGATGAAGCCGAGCAGGTTCCCTGCGACAGCACCGTTCGGATACACGCGGACGGAGCGGGGCACCGGCCAGAGGTAGGCCAGATCGAGCGCCCGGAGCTTGAGGAACTGGTCCGTGTTGACGCCCTTCTTCAGCTGGACGTACTGCGACTCGGGGTCCGCTTTGAGCGCGTCCGCGACCTCCTTGCGCACGGCGTCGCCGGACTCGCCGATGATCTCGGCGATCTTGTCGGAAGCCTTCGCCCACGGGAGCTTCGGCTTCGTCTTCGCCTCCTCCAGACCCTTCATCGCCGACGGGTCCATGGTGATGTCGTAGACGAGCTGGCTCTCTGCGAGGACCGTGCCGTTCGAGTCCTGGATCGTGCCGCGAGCCCCGTCGATCGCCCTCGTGATGCCGAGTTTGCCGGTGTCGATGGAGTCCTTCACGTTGGCGGACGCGCTCAGCACCTGGATGTCGACGAGGCGCACCAGGAAGCCGCACATGACCGCGAGGATCACGGCGAGGGCGAGAACGGTCCGCCGGCGCGGGGTCCGGCTGGCTCGGGGTGTCATCGGATCTCCATCCGGGGCTCGCGGTCTGTCATCGTCTCGGGCTGGGGCGTCGGCGGTGCATGGTCAGCGGATGGTCGGCGTCGGCAGTCCCTCGGCCGTCGGCGGCGCCGCCGGCTGCACCGGCGCCGTCCCCTGTGCCTTCGGTTCTACGCCCGCTCCACCCGGCTTGGTCTCGGCAGGCGGCGGCGTGTCGCGGACCAGGGCGTTCGGAACGGCGTTCGCCCCTGTGGGGTTGACGGTCGATGCCCAGGCCGCGGGCCCCGCGGCGCCGATCACGCTGCCGTCGCTGAGACGCAGATAGTTCGCGCTGCCGCCGACCACGAGACCGAGCTTGGCCGCCTCCGCGGCGAGCGACTGCGGCGAGCTGATCCCGTCGAGGTCCTGAGCGGCGGCCTGTGCCTGCCACGTCAGCTGCTTGTTCTGCTGGCTCAGCTTCGCGACCTCGAACGAGTCCTGCGTGGTCGCGATCGTGAGCGCGATCTGCGCTCCGCCGATGAGGGCGGCCCCGGCAAGGGCGACGATGGCGTACGCGGTACGCGGGCGACGACGACGCGCAGGGCGCTCGACCGCACGCAGGTGGCGCGAGCGATCCGGCTCGTCGAACTCCGGTTGGCGCAGCGCGTTCTCGGCCAGGCTCATCGCGCGGCACTCCTCTGATCGTCTCTCACGCGTTCTGCGGCACGCAGGCGCACCGGGATGGCGCGGGGGTTGGCCGCGCGTTCTTCCTCATCGGCGAGCTCCGCGCCCTTGGTGAGAGCCTTGAACCGCGGCGCGTGCTCCGGCAGCTCGACCGGCAGGCCCGCGGGCGCGGTCGAGGCGGAGGCCGCGGAGAACGCCTGCTTGACGAGCCGGTCCTCCAGGGACTGGTACGACATGACGACGATCCGCCCGCCCACGACGAGGGCGCCCATCGCGGCCGGGATCGCGTCGGCGAGCACGTTCAGCTCGCGGTTCACCTCGATGCGCAGCGCTTGGAAGACCCGCTTGGCGGGGTGACCTGCACGCGCGACCGCGGCAGGAGTCGCGTCCTGCAGCACCTCGACCAGGCGTCCGGACCGCTCCAGCGGAGCGGACTGGCGTGCGTGCACGATGGCTCTGGCGTAGCGTCCCGCCAGCTTCTCCTCGCCGTAGCGCTCGAAAATGCGGCGCAGCTGGCCCTCGCTGTAGGTCGCGAGCACCTCGGCGGCGGTGACGCCGTCGGACTGATCCATCCGCATGTCCAGCGGCGCATCCTTGGCGTACGCGAAGCCGCGCTCGGCCTCGTCCAACTGCAACGACGAGACGCCGAGGTCGAACAGGATCCCCGAGGCGCCCTTCGCGTGCGTGCCGATCGCGTCGTAGACGGTGTGCACGAGCGTCACGCGGTCGCCGAAGCGGGCCAACCGCTCCCCTGCGATCCGCAGGGCGTCGGTGTCGCGATCGAGGCCGACCAGACGGATGTGGGGCAGGCGCTCGAGGAAGGCCTCGGAGTGCCCGCCCATGCCCAGCGTGGCATCGACGAGGATCGCTCCGTCGTGCTGCAGGGCAGGTGCCAGCAGCTCGACGCAGCGCTCGAGCATGACGGGGGTGTGTATGCGGCGGATGTCCATGGTTCCTTCGGCCCTCCGGTCCCTGGCCCTGATCCCCATCCGCTCGACCCGGCACCGGGGAAGGTGCGCCGGGGCGGGAGCGGCTGGGAGTCACAGCCAGGGTCCCGTTCAGAACAGGCCGGGGATCACCTCCTCCTCGAGTTCGGCGAAGGCGTCTTCGTGTCCTTCGGCGTACGCGTTCCACGCCGCCGCGTCCCAGATCTCGGCGTGCGCGCCGACACCGGTGACGATGAGTTCCTTGCCCAGGCCGGCGTACGAACGCAGGTGGGCGGGGATGGTGATGCGGTTCTGGCTGTCCGGCATCTCGGCGCTCGCGCCGGAGAGGAACATGCGCAGGAATGCGCGCGCCTCCTTGTTCGCGAGCGGCGCCTGGCGGATGCGCTCGTGCACGCTCTCGAACTCGGCGGTGCTGAACACGTACAGGCAGCGGTCCTGACCGCGGGTGACGACGATGCCGCCGGCCAGATCCTCGCGGAACTTGGCGGGAAGGATGACGCGGCCCTTGTCGTCGAGCTTGGGGGAATGCGTGCCGAGCAACATGCGCCTATCCCCCTTTCGCCGCCGTTTCCTCCACTTTACTCCACATCCCTCCATTTCGATACCTATTCGTGTCCGCAGCGGCCCGCCACCGGAAACAGCGAAGGCCTCTGTTCCGCGGAATCACGCGGAACAGAGGCCTGTGGAGTGGAGTGGAGGGATCCCTGGAGCGAAAGGGAGGATCCTGGGGCGGCGCGATGTGGGGCGGGTCGGGTCCGGGAACGACGAAGGGCCCGGACGCCGCAGCGTCCGAGCCCTCAGGAAGTCTGAGCGAGGAGGTCAGCGCTCCTCGTGGCGGCGATCCCACCGATCGTTCATGCGATCCATGAAGGACGGAGACGGCTCTTTCGCCTTCGTCGTGGATCCGCCTTCGCGCGCGCTGCTCTGGTGCACCGGGGTCAGGGCCAGCATGAGCCCGCCCAGCATCGCCGCGAAAGCGACGACGCCGATGATGATCCCGCCGATGTTGCCGACCACGACGCCCACGATCAGGCCGCCGACGCCGGCCAGCAGAAGCACGGCTCCGTAGATGAGATTGCGATAGCTGAGCGCGCGGTCTCCTGCATGCGCGGAAACGACGTCGGCGTCGTTCTGCATGAGATGGCGTTCCATCTCGTCGAGCAGACGCTGCTCCTGTTCGGAGAGTGGCATTTCGTCCCCCTCGGGTGGTCTTGCCCACAGTCTACGCGCGCCAGGATGCACCAGGGTAGGGATTCGCCTGGGAGTTGCGCATCACCTGGCAGAACGCGCGCGCGACCCGGTCATGACGGTGCTGGGTAGGCTGATCCGGTGGCATCCTCCTCCGCTGTGATCGACCAGGTCTCCGCCCGTCTCAACGCCTTCGTCGCCCGGATGCGCGAGGAGACCGCGACGTACGGCCCCGATGCCTCCGCCTTCGTCTCGTCCGCCGAGGCGACCCTCCGCGGGGGCAAGCGCCTGCGCGCCAGGTTCTGTCACGCGGGATGGGCATCGGTCGCCGGAATCGACGAGATCGACGTGGAACCGACCGCCCTCTGGGACGCCTGCGCCGCGCTCGAGGTGTTCCAGTCCGCCGCCCTCGTACACGACGATCTGATCGACAACTCCGACACGCGCCGGGGGCGGCCCTCCGCGCATCGTGCTCTCGAGGCGGCGCATGTCGGACAGGGATGGAGCGGGAGCGCCGCAGACTTCGGTCGCGCCGCCGCCGTGCTGCTCGGCGACCTGCTGGTCGCCTGGAGCGACGACCTGCTGGAGGCGGGCATCGCGGCGAGCCCGCATGCCGATGCCGTCCGCGCGGAGTACGCCAGGATGCGCCGCGACGTCACGATCGGCCAGTTCCTGGACATCGCCGAAGAGTCGGCGTGGAGCGTGAACGTCGATGACGGCCACGCGGAGCGCGCGCTGCGCGTCGTCTCGCTCAAAGCAGCGCGGTACAGCGTCGAGCAGCCGCTGCTGATCGGGGCGGCGATCGCCGGCGCCGACGGGGCCCAGCAGACGGCGCTGCGCGCGTTCGGCCATCCACTCGGAATGGCGTTCCAGTTGCGCGACGACGTGCTCGGCGTGTTCGGTGACGAGAAGCTCACCGGCAAGCCCGCGGGCGATGATCTGCGCGAGGGCAAGCGCACTCTCCTCATCGCCTGGACGCGCCAGGCGCTGGCTCCGCAGGGGCGCCGCATCGTCGACGAGCTGCTCGGCGACCCGCACCTCACCGCGGATCAGATCGCGAGCCTGCAGGAGATCATCATCGAGTCCGGAGCGCTGACCCGCATGGAGCAGCTCATCACGGAGTACGCCGAGGCCGGAGAGGCCGCACTGCAAGGCGCCCCTCTGGATGCCGGGGCGCTCGACCTGCTGCGCGGGCTCGCTCGCGACGCGACGCAGCGCACGGCCTGAGGCCGGATCAGGCCAGAGCCCGAGCGACCCGGCGCACCTCGCTCTTGTGGCCCTCACGCAGGGCGGTGATCGGCGCGCGACCCATCGACTCCTCCTCCGCGAGCAGCCAGTCGATGGCCTCGTCGTCGCTGAACCCGGCGTCCTTGAGCACGATGATCGTGCCGCGCAGGGACGCGAGCGGCTGGTCGTCCTTGAGGAAGACCGCGGGAACGGCGAGGGGCCCGGTGCGGCGCGATCCGATGAGGTACTGCTCATCGAAGAGCCGACGCACGCGTCCGAGCGACTCGCCCAGGATCTCGACGAGCTCGGGAAGGGTCAGCCATTCGGCCGCCGGGGCCGTCGTTTCCGTTTCAGACACCCAGCAATGTTCTCATCCTCTGAAGCACCCGGTGGTCACCGCACACGATTGCGCTCGTGATCACACCTTTCACATCCACCACTTCAGTTGACTTGAATACACATCCGTGACAGCGTCGTAGGGCCGACGCGCGAAGAGGCGCGTGGCGTCAGACGTCAGAATCGGGGGATCCATGACGACCACAACGAGTCCGCGCCGCGCGCTGTGCCTTGCGGTGCCGACCGTGCTGCTGACCACGGTGGCGACCGCGCTCGCGGCGACGCCTGCGCAGGCGCACACGCCTGTGCGCACTCCTCTGCCCTCGCTGACCGCCCTCCCGACCGGCGGGGCCGCGGCTGCGCTGGCGGCGCGGACGGCGCCGACAGAGGCCGCGCCGCCGACGCACTACACCGTGCAGGACGGCGACACGCTCTGGGACATCGCACGCGCACACGACACCAGCGTCGCCGCGCTGTACGCGGCGAACGGGCTCGGATCCGATTCGATCATCTACCCCGGCCAGGTGCTCGCCCTCGGCGGTTCGGCCCTCGAGCCCGCCCCTGCCGCCGCGCCCGCGGAAGCGGCGGCACCCGCCCCCGCGACCGACACCGCAGGGCCCGGCTACGACGTGGTCGCCGGCGACACTCTCTGGTCGATCGCGCACGAGCACGGGATCACGCTCGCGGACCTCTACGCGGCGAACGGCCTGTCCCCCGGCTCGATCATCTACCCCGGCCAGACGCTCCGGTTCTCCGCACCGGCTCCGGCCCCCGCGGCCGCGCCGGCGGCCGACGTCGCGCCGCAGCCTGCACCGGACACCTACACCGCCCCGCAGGTCGTGCTGAACGATGTGCAGACCGCCAATGCACAGCACATCATCCGGGTCGGCCGAGAGCTGGGCGTGAGCGACCGCGGCATCGCGATCGCCCTGGCCACCGCGATGGTCGAATCGGGTCTCGTGAACACCCCGTCCGGGGACCGCGACTCGATCGGCCTGTTCCAGCAGCGGCCGAGCACCGGCTGGGGCACGCCGGAGCAGATCGCGGACGCGGACTACGCGATCAGGGCCTTCTACGAGGGCACGCCGCACACCAATGGCCTGCTCGACATCTCCGGCTGGGAGGGCCTCGGCTTCAGCGAGGCCGCTCAGCACGTGCAGATCTCCGCCTTCCCCGCCCGCTACGGGCTGTGGGAGCCGCAGGCGGACAGCTGGCTCGCGGCACTCGGCTGAGCCTGCGCGGGACCCGTTCCCTGAGAACGGAAAAGCGCTCGCACGCGAGCCGTTCCCCGGGCTCTCAGCGAGTTCTCCATAGACTCTTGCCGTGACGACCAGCCAACAAGCCGACCCCCTCATCGGGCGGCTCGTCGACGGTCGCTATCGCGTCCGTGCGCGAATCGCGCGTGGCGGCATGGCGACCGTGTACGTCGCCACGGATCTGCGCCTCGAGCGACGCATCGCGCTGAAGGTCATGCACGGCCACCTCAGCGACGACTCCGTGTTCCAGAGCCGCTTCATCCAGGAGGCCCGCGCGGCCGCCCGCCTCGCCGATCCGCACGTCGTCAACGTCTTCGATCAGGGCCAGGACGGCGAGCTCGCCTACCTCGTGATGGAGTACCTGCCCGGCATCACGTTGCGCGAGCTCATGCGCGAGCAGCGCCGCCTCACCGTCCCGCAGACCATCACCATCATGGATGCGGTGCTGTCGGGCCTGGCCGCCGCGCACCGCGCCGGCATCGTGCACCGCGACGTCAAGCCCGAGAACGTACTGCTGGCCGAGGACGGCCGGATCAAGATCGGCGATTTCGGCCTGGCACGCGCGACCACGGCGAACACCGCCTCTGGCGCCCAGCTGATGGGCACGATCGCCTATCTCGCGCCCGAACTCGTCACCCGTGGCACCGCGGACGCCCGCAGCGACATCTACGCGCTCGGCATCATGCTCTACGAGATGCTCGTCGGCGAGCAGCCCTACAAGGGCGAGCAGCCCATGCAGATCGCGTTCCAGCACGCCACCGACTCGGTCCCGCGACCGAGCGTGCGCAACCCCGGCGTGCCGGAGCAGCTCGACGAGCTCGTGCTGTGGGCGACCGAGAAGTCACCGGACGAGCGCCCGGACGACGCGCAAGAGATGCTCGAGCGGCTGCGCGCGATCGAGCGCGAACTGGGCGTCGCGCCCACCCCGACCACCGCAAAGACCACGGTCGTGCCGATGCGCGACACCGGGGATCAGACCCTGGTGCTGCCGGGCATCCCGACCGCGACCGCCCCGGCTCCGGCAGCGGACGCCCCGCTCGACAACGCGACGCTGCTGCGCCGCCGCAGCGCGCACCGGCGCTCCCGCGGGGCGCTGCTGCTCGTGCTGGTGCTCCTGCTGGCCGTCCTGGCCGGCGGAACCGGCTGGTGGTTCGGATCCGGCCCCGGCTCCAAGCTCTCGGTGCCGGATGTGGCAGGCAAGACCTGGGAGGTCGCCGCGGCCACGATCACGAAGGAGGGCCTCACCCCCGTCCAGGGCAATGAGAACTCCCTCACGGTGCCGCTGGGGCAGGCCATCCGCACGGATCCTGGCGCAGGCGCCCGATTGGACAAGAAGGCCCAGGTCAAGGTTCTGATCTCCGCAGGCCCTGCCAAGCACGACGTGCCCAAGCTCGACGCCATGACCGAGCAGCAGGCCAAGCAGGCGCTCGCGCCGTTCCACCTGACGCTGCAGGACTCGGTGTCGCTCTTCTCCGGGGCGGACAGCGGGCTCGTGATCAATGCCGAGGTCACCCCGCGCGCGGGGGGCGACGCGTTCGAGTGCGGCGAGGGTTGCAGCGTCTTCGAGGGCGACCAGATCCGCCTCCTCGTGTCGCTGGGCCCGGTGCCGGACGTGGCCGGCCTGACCGTGGACGACGCCACGAGCAAGCTCAAGGCCGTGCAGCTGAATGCCGACTCCGACTCCGCCTCCTCCTACAGCGACAGCGTGCCGAAGGGCCGCGTGATCGGCATCGGCGACCGCGAGGGCGGCGGCAACTGGCGTCCCGGTGACACGATCGTGCTGAACGTCTCGAAGGGCCCCGAGCCCGTCACGGTGCCCGATGTGGTCGGAAAGAACCTCGGCGAGGCTATGCAGACGCTCACGAATGCGGGCCTGAACCCGCAGACCAGCGTGCCGGAGATCGCCTGGAGCCTGTTCCAGGTGACGGGGACGGATCCCAAGGCCGGCGACAGCGTGGAGAAGAACTCGACGATCCGGGTCAAGGTCTCCGGCTGATCGGAGCGTCTCCGGCGGTTCCGACGGGCTGCCGCGCTGTGCGGTGTCTGCCCTCGGAACGACGAAGGCCCGGCACCGCTGCGCGCGGTGCCGGGCCTTCTGTCTGTCAGTTCAGCGCTTCTCGAGCTCCTCGGCGACGAGGAACGCGAGTTCGAGCGACTGCATGTGGTTCAGGCGCGGGTCGCACAGCGACTCGTAGCGCGTCGCGAGCGCGGCCTCGTCGATCTGCTCGGATCCGCCCAGGCACTCCGTGACGTCGTCGCCGGTGAGTTCCACGTGGATGCCACCGGGGAAGGTGCCGACCGCGCGGTGCGCCTCGAAGAACCCGCGCACCTCGTCGACCACGTCGTCGAAGCGCCGGGTCTTGTAGCCGGTCGGCGTGGTGATGCCGTTGCCGTGCATGGGATCGGTGACCCACAGCGGCTGCGCGCCGGAGTCCTTCACGGCCTCGAGCAGCGGAGGCAGCGCCTCACGGATCTTGCCCGCGCCCATGCGCGTGATGAAGGTGAGCCTGCCCGGTTCGCGATTCGGGTCGAGCTTGTCGATCAGCGCGAGCGCCGTGTCGGTCGTCGTGGTGGGGCCGAGCTTCACGCCGATCGGGTTGCGGATCTTCGAGAAGTAGTCGACGTGCGCGCCGTCGAGCTCGCGGGTGCGCTCGCCGATCCAGAGGAAGTGCGCCGACGTGTTGTACGGCGTGAGCGTGCGCGAGTCGATACGGGTCATCGGGCGTTCGTAGTCCATCAGCAGACCCTCGTGCCCGGTGAAGAACTCGACGCGCTTGAGCTCGTCGAAGTCGGCGCCGGCGGCCTCCATGAACTTGATCGCGCGGTCGATCTCCGCGGCCATGCGCTCGTAGCGCTGGTTCGCCGGGTTCTGCGCGAAGCCCTTGTTCCACGAGTGCACCTCGCGGAGATCCGCGAAACCGCCCTGGGTGAAGGCGCGGATGAGGTTCAGCGTCGAGGCGGCCGTGTGGTACCCCTGCAGCAGACGGGAGGGGTTCGGCTCGCGGGAGCCCTCGGTGAAGTCGTAGCCGTTGACGATGTCGCCGCGGTAGGCGGGGAGAGTGACATCGCCGCGCGTCTCGGTGTCGCTCGAACGCGGCTTGGCGAACTGCCCCGCCATGCGCCCCATCTTGACGATCGGCATGGAGGCGCCATAGGTGAGCACGACCGCCATCTGCAGCACCGTCTTGATGCGGTTGCGGATCTGGTCGGCGGTGGCACCCGCGAAGGTCTCTGCGCAGTCGCCGCCCTGGAGCAGGAACGCCTGCCCCGATGCGGCGCGGGCGAGGCGCTCGCGGAGGTTGTCCACCTCACCGGCGAACACCAGCGGAGGCAGCGTCGCGATCTGCGAGGAGACCTCGGCGACGCGCTCGGCGTCGGACCATTGCGGCTGCTGCTTGATCGGGAGGGCGCGCCACGAGTCGAGATCGAGAGGCTGAGGCATCCCCCCATCCTAGGGTGCGGAAACGGGGGCGGATCGCTCTATGAAGCCGCAGAGGCCAGGCGCCCTAGGAAGCCTGCGAGGCCAGGCGCTCCTTGACGGAGGAGGCGTAGACGTCCTCGTAGCGCTGCTCCCCCAGACGCTGCAGCGCGACCATGATCTCATCGGTCACCGAGCGCAGGATGTAGCGGTCGTTCTCCATGCCGGCGTAGCGGGAGAAGTCCAGCGGTTCGCCGATCACCAGCCCCACGCGCATGATGTTCGGAATGCGCTGACCGGTCGGCATCGCGACGTCGGTGTCGACCATCACCACGGGGATCACCGGGACCTTCGCCTCCAGCGCCATCCGCGCGATGCCGGTGCGGCCCCGGTAGAGCTTGCCGTCGGGGCTGCGCGTGCCCTCGGGATAGATGCCGAGCAGGTCGCCGCGCCCGAGGACGCCCAGCCCGGTGTTGAGCGAGGCCTCGGAGGCCTTGCCGCCCGAGCGGTCGATGGGCAGCTGCCCCGTGCCCTTCATGAACATGCGGGTGGCCCACCCCTTGAGACCTCTGCCCGTGAAGTAGTCGCTCTTGGCGAGGAAGGACATCTTCCGGTCCAGCATGAGCGGCAGGAAGATCGAGTCCGAGAAGGACAGATGGTTGCTCGCCATGATCGCGGCGCCGGTGACGGGCACGTGCTGACGCCCCACGACCCACGGTCGGAAGATCGCCTTCACCAGCGGGCCGATGGCGATGTACTTCATGAACCAGTAGATCATCGCCCGCAGTCTATCCCGCCACCGGGACCAGGACGAGAGGCGCGTTCGGGCTTGCGACGCAGTTTCACCAATCGTGCGACTCAATCTCACGCCTGATGCCCTGTCCCCATGCGCCCCATGGCATAGACTCCTGGGAAGCATGTACCCGTCCGGCCCCGAAGGAGTTGCCGTGGTCCAGTTCGAAGTCCCCGCGATCGTGAAAGCCGCACCCGAGGACAACATCACCGACCTCCTCGAGCAGCGGGTGCAGAAGACCCCGAACCTCGCACTGTTCTCCGTGCCGGACGGTGCAGGATGGCGCGACATCACGGCCGCCGACTTCCGCACCGCGGTGATCGCCCTCGCGAAGGGATTCGTCGCCGCCGGGATCCAGCCCGGCGAGAAGGTCGGCTTCCTGGCCCGCACGACCTACGAGTGGACCCTGGTCGACTTCGCGCTGTTCTACGCCGGCGCCGTCATGGTGCCGGTCTACGAGACCAGTTCCCCCTCGCAGATCCAGTGGATCATGGAGGACTCCGGGGCGATCTCTCTCATGGTCGAGTCCCCCGAGCACTTCACCCGCTTCGACGAGGTGCGCGGAGACCTCCCCCTCGTCCGCAACGTCTGGCAGATGCACCTCGGGGCGATCGCCCAGCTCACCGCGCAGGGCGCCGAGGTGACGGACGAGGAGATCGAGCGCCGCCGTGTCATCGCGAACGCGGCCGACATCGCCACACTGATCTACACGTCCGGTTCGACCGGTCGCCCCAAGGGCTGCGTGCTCACCCACAGCAATTTCGTCGAGCTCGCACGTAATGCGGCGAAGTCGCTCGACGACGTGGTCTCCATCCAGGGCGCCTCGACCGTGCTGTTCATCACGACGGCGCACGTGTTCGCCCGTTTCATCTCGATCCTCGACATCCACGCCGGTGTGCGCACGGGCCACCAGCCCGACACCAAGCAGCTGCTGCCGGCCCTCGGATCCTTCAAGCCCACCTTCCTCCTCGCGGTGCCGCGCGTGTTCGAGAAGGTGTACAACTCGGCCGAGCAGAAGGCCGAGGCGGGCGGCAAGGGCAAGATCTTCCGCGCCGCCGCCGCGACCGCGATCGAGCACTCCCGCCTCGTGGAGGAGGGCGCGAAGATCCCGCTCGGCATGAAGATCAAGTTCGCCGTGTTCGACAGGCTCGTCTACGCGAAGCTGCGCGAGGCGATGGGCGGCAACATCCAGTACGCGATCTCCGGATCCGCGCCTCTCGGCGCACGCCTCGGCCACTTCTTCCACAGCCTCGGCGTGGTGATCCTGGAGGGCTACGGCCTCACCGAGACCACCGCCCCCGCCACGGTGAACCTGGCGGACAAGTCGAAGATCGGCACGGTCGGCCCCGCGATGCCAGGAGTCGGCATCCGCCTCGCCGACGACGGCGAGATCGAGGTGCGCGGCATCAACGTCTTCAAGGAGTACTGGAACAACCCGGAGGCCACCGAGGCCGCGTTCCACGACGGCTGGTTCTGCACCGGCGACCTCGGCTCCTTCGACGACGAGGGATTCCTGACGATCACCGGCCGCAAGAAGGAGATCATCGTCACCGCGGGCGGCAAGAACGTGTCTCCCGCCGCGCTCGAGGATCCGATCCGCGCCAACCCGATCGTCGGCCAGGTGGTCGTCGTCGGCGATCAGAAGCCGTTCATCGCGGCGCTCGTCACGCTCGACCCCGAGATGCTGCCGTCATGGCTGGCCAACAACGGGCTCTCGGCGGACATGTCGCTCGCAGACGCCGCCACGAACGACGCGGTGCGCGCCGAGGTTCAGCGCGCGATCGACCTCGCCAACACGCGCGTGTCGCGCGCCGAGTCGATCCGCAAGTTCGCGATCCTCCMCTCGGAGTGGACCGAGGCGAGCGGGCACCTCACGCCCAAGCTCTCGATCAAGCGCAACGTGATCATGAAGGACTTCGCCCCGCAGGTCGCCGCGATCTACGACGAGACCACCGCGACCACGACGGTCCCGCTGGGCTGACGACGTCCTTCGTCTCGTCGCTTCGCGCCGGTTCCTGAGCGAGCGCAGTGAGACGAAGGACGCTCAGAACCAGGAGCTCTCGCGCACCTCGCGCATGGCGATCTTGCGGGTCTCCGGGGCGAGCCGGGAGAGGTAGACCTTGCCGTCGAGGTGGTCCGTCTCGTGCTGCAGGGCCTGAGCCAGCAGACCCTCCCCCTCCAGCACCACGGGCTCGCCGTCGAGGTCGATGCCCTCCACGCGGGCCCACGGGTGGCGCAGCGCGTCGTGCCAGAGACCGGGCACCGACAGACAGCCCTCTCCCGTCGGCACCGGCTCACCGCGCACTTCGACCAGCACCGGGTTCAGCACATAGCCGATGTCGCCGTCGATGTTGTAGCTGAATGCACGCAGCGCCACGCCGATCTGCGGCGCGGCGACCCCGGCGCGGCCGGGAAGCTCGACGCTGTCGACGAGGTCGGCGACGAGGGCGCGCACGCCGTCGTCGATCGTGCTGATCTCCGCGCACACGGTGCGCAGCACGGGGTCTCCGAAGAGCCGGATCTCGCGGACCGCCATCAGGCCGCCTGCTCCCTCAGTCCCTCGACCACGATCGCGGCCAGCTCGCGCGCGGCCTGACGGGTCTCGGGCTGCAGCGCGGCGAAGGTGATGGCGCTGCCGGCCGCGATCCGGGCGTCGTACGGGATACGCAGCACGTGCGCGACGCGGGTACGGAAGTGCGCCTCCAGCTCGCTCAGACGCACCATGGGTGTGCCAGGGGTGGACTGGTTGAGCACCACGACGGCCTCGCGCACCTTGTCGGCGTATCCGTTGGTCTCCAACCACGTGAGCGTCTCGGACGCGAGCCGCGCCTCGTCGACGCTCAGCCCGGCGACGATCACGATCGTGTCCGCACGGTCCAGGGTCGCGCCCATCACGGAGTGCACGATGCCGGTCCCGGTGTCGGTGAGCACGAGCGAGTAGTAGTGCGCGGCGACCGAGGCGACCTGGTCGTAGTCCTCGTCGCTGAACGCCTCCGAGACCCGCGGATCCGCGTCCGAGGCAAGCACATCGAGGCGGGTGGCATCGCGCGAGACCACGGCGGAGATGTCGTGATAGCCGGTGACCTGGTCGTGGATACGCACCAGATCGCGCACCGTCTTGCTGTTGGTGCGCGCGATGCGGTCGGCGAGCGTGCCACGGTCGGGGTTCGCGTCGACCGCGATCACCCTGTCCTCGCGTGAGTCGGCGAGCGCCATCCCGAGCAGCGCCGTCACCGTCGTCTTGCCGACGCCGCCCTTCCGGCTCAGCACGGGGACGAAGCGGGCGGATCCCGAGAGCGGTGCGGCGATGCGCGCGCTCAGCGCCTTGCGCGCCTGTGCGCGCTTGCCGTCACCGAGGTTGATGCGGCGGCCGGAGACGGTGTACAGCAGGTGGCTCCAGAGTCCCTCGGGCTCCGGGCCCACGAGCCGGCTCGCGTCCAGCAGCCGGTCGGCGGTCAGCAGGTCCGCGCTCTCCCGCTCCCTGTCGCCGAGCTGGTTCAGCCGGCGCGATGCGAGGTCGGGGTCGGGCGTGCGCGCGTGATCGGCGGTCATGATCTCCTCCTCGGCCGCGGCGGCGGTCGCGGTAATCACCTCGAACCCTCGTGCCGGGGCGGGCTCCGCCATGTCGACGGCGCGGAGCACGATCGACTCGGCGACGGAAGCCGCGGGTGGCTCTGCGCGATCGAGCGCTTCCCTGACCGGCGGCGCGGCGGCCACGGGCGGCGCGGGCATCGGGATCGACGTCGCGGCGGCGTCAGCGAGCGCGTGGTCGGGCACGGCTTCGTCCCGCACGGCGTCGTCCTGCACAACCTTGTCCTGCACGGCTTCGTCCGGCACGACCTCGTCGGGCACGACCTCGTCGGGAGCGGCGTCGTCGGCGGATGCGCGATAAGAATGGTCGTCCGCCGAGGCGGAGTCCCGCTCTTCTGCGGCCTCCACGACATCGTCGGCGCGCTCGTCGACATCGATCAGACCGGAGTCCTGGGCTCCCCCGGCCTCTTCCTGCGCGACGTCGTCGATCGGATCCTCAGCCGGGTCCGCGGCGTCCTCGGACGCGTCATCGGCCGCGGCGGGAAGGACCTCTTCTGCGGCCTCTTCGTCCAACGGGTCCTCGTCCRCGGGCACAGCGTCGGCGGAGGCCGCGAAAGCCGCGTCCTCGTCCTCGGGCGCCTCGTCGGTGGCCTCCTCGGACGCCACCGACTCATCGGAGGCTTCCGCGGTCTCCTGCGCCGGTTCGGCGGCTCCGTCGTCCTCGGCCTCTGCCTCGGGATCCGCGGCGGCACCGTCCTCGACCAGCTCGGCCACGACGACATCCTCGGCGGCGGACGCCGGGATCTCGATCACGATGTCCGAGAAGCCCGCACCCAGATGGATCCGTCCGATGCCGTCGTCCTCGCGGACGAGCGCAGCAGGGTCGGCGTCGAGGACGAGGTCGGCGAAGGCCTCCCCGTCGGTGACGTCGTCGTCGACGAGATCGTCGTCGTCCGCGACGGGCAGAGCGACCGGCACCTGCGCGGTGGCGTCGCCGAGCAGCCCGATGCCGACGGTTCCGATGGCCCCAGTGCTGTCGAGGATTCCGAGGGCTTCCTCGGGATCCTCGCCGTGTATGTTCCTGCGTTCTGTGCTCATGATGCTTCTCCCCCGTGATACGCCCTGTCGGCGCGCATCACAACGCACAAGGTTAGTGCACATCGCCGCACGCCAATGCGGCGAGCCGGGGCGGAGGGTGCCCTTCGCGAGCTGCCCTCCGCCCCTCCCGGGGGGCTCAGTCCGTGTGCGACGGGCGGATCACGACCAGGAGATCCCCGGCGTCGACCTGCTGCGTGGCGCCGATCGCGACGCGCTCCACGACGCCGTCGACGGGCGCAGTGATCGCCGCCTCCATCTTCATCGCCTCGATCGACGCGATCGGCTCGCCCGCGTGCACGGCATCGCCGATCTCGGCCTTCATGGTCACCACGCCCGAGAACGGCGCCGCCACCTGACCGGGCTTGGACGTGTCCGCCTTCTCCACCTCGCGCACGTCGACCTTGAGAGAGCGATCCCGCACGAACACGGGACGGAGCTGGCCGTTCAGCGTCGTCATGACGGTGCGGATGCCCTTCTCGTCCGCTTCGCCGATCGCCTCGAGGCCGACGTAGAGCTGCACCCCTGGATCGATCTCCGCGACGTGCTCCTCCCCCGGCACGAGGCCGTAGAGGTAGTCCGGCGTGCCGAGTGCGGACAGGTCGCCGAAGTCGGCACGATTGCGCTCGAACTCCGCTGCCGGTCCCGGGAAGAGCAGGCGGTTCAGTGTCCGCCGGCGTTCGAGGCTTTCGCCGTCGAGCGCGCGCTGCTCGTCCTCCGAGATCGGGACGACGTCGATCGACACCTGGCGCCCTGCCAGCACCTTGGTGCGGAACGGCTCGGGCCATCCGCCGGGCAGATCGCCCAGCTCGCCGGCCATGAAGCCGACCACCGAATCGGGGATGTCGTAGTTCTGCGGGTTCTGCTCGAAGTCCGCAGGATCTGCTCCTGCGGCCACGAGCGCGAGCGCCAGATCACCGACCACCTTCGAGGACGGGGTCACCTTGGGGATCCGTCCGAGGATCCGGTCCGCCGCCGCGTACATGTCCTCGATGCGCTCGAAGTCGTCCGCGAGGCCCAGCGCGATCGCCTGCTGTCGCAGGTTCGACAGCTGACCGCCCGGGATCTCGTGGTGGTACACGCGCCCGGTGGGCGCGGGCAGCCCCGACTCGAAGGGACGGTAGAGCTGACGCACGCCCTCCCAGTACGGCTCGAGGTCGGCGATCGCCTGCAGATCCAGCCCGGTGTCGCGCTCGGTGTGCGCCAGAGCCGCCACGAGGGCGGAGAGCGACGGCTGGCTGGTCGTGCCGGACATCGGCGCGGCAGCGGCGTCCACGGCGTCGGCGCCCGCCGCGCTGGCGGCCAGCAGCGTCGCCAGCTGCCCGCCCGCGGTGTCGTGCGTGTGCACCTGGACCGGCAGGTCGAACCGCTCGCGCAGGGCGGACACGAGGCGCGCCGCAGCGGCGGGCCGGAGGAGCCCCGCCATGTCCTTGATCGCAAGGATGTGCGCGCCGCTCTGCGTGATCTGCTCGGCGAGCCGCAGGTAGTAGTCCAGGGTGTAGAGCTGCTCCGCGGGGTCGAGCAGATCGCCGGTGTAGCAGAGCGCGACCTCGGCCACCGCGGTGCCGGTGTCCAGCACCGCGTCGATCGCGGGACGCATCTGCGACACGTCGTTGAGAGCGTCGAAGATGCGGAAGATGTCCACCCCTGTGGACGCCGCCTCGCGCACGAACGCATTCGTCACCTCGACGGGCCGCGGCGTGTATCCGACGGTGTTGCGCCCCCGCAGCAGCATCTGCAGCGGGATGTTGGGCAGCGCCGTCCGCAGCGCCTCCAGGCGCTCCCACGGGTCCTCCGCGAGGAAGCGCAGCGCGACGTCGTAGGTCGCGCCGCCCCATGCTTCGATCGAGAGCAGCTGCGGGGTCATGCGGGCCGCGTGCGGGCCCACGCGCACCAGGTCCCTGGTGCGCACGCGCGTGGCCAGCAGCGACTGATGCGCGTCGCGGTACGTCGTCTCGGTCACGGCGAGCGCGGTCTGCTCGCGGAGCGCGCGGGCGAAGCCTGCGGGACCGAGTCGGAGCAGACGCTCACGCGCTCCGGCGGGCGGCTCCGCGCTCAGATCGATGTCCGGCAGCTTGCTGCCCGGCGAGGGCGACAACGGCTTCTCGCCGTACGGCCTGTTCACCGTCACGTCGCCGAGCCATCTCAGCAGCCGCGTCGCGCGGTCCCTCGAAGGATTGCTGGTGAGCAGTTCCGGCCGCTCCTCGATGAAGAGCGTCGAGACGTCACCGGCGGCGAAGGCCGGGTCGTCGAGCACGGCGCGCAGGAACGGGATGTTCGTGGCCACGCCGCGGATCCGGAACTCGGCGAGTGCGCGCTTCGCCCGCGCCACGGCCGCCGGGAAGTCCCGGCCGCGGCAGGTGAGCTTCGCGAGCATCGAGTCGAAGTGCGGACTGATCTGCGAGCCCGCCGCCGTGGTGCCGCCGTCGAGGCGGATGCCGGCGCCGCCGGGCGAGCGGTAGGTCGTGATCCTTCCGGTGTCAGGGCGGAAGCCCTGCGCCGGGTCCTCGGTCGTGATCCGGCACTGCAGCGCGGCGCCGCGCAGCTGGATGCTGTCCTGCTCCAGGCCCAGGTCGACGAGCGTCTCGCCCGCCGCGATCCGGATCTGCGACTGCACGAGGTCGACGTCGGTGACCTCCTCCGTCACGGTGTGCTCGACCTGGATCCGCGGGTTCATCTCGATGAAGACGACCTCGCCGGCCCGCTCGCCGGTCGTCTCCAGGAGGAACTCGACCGTGCCGGCGTTCTCGTAGCCGATGGACTTCGCGAACGCGACGGCGTAGCCGTGCAGAGCCTTGCGGATCCCGTCGTCGAGGTTCGGCGCCGGGGCGATCTCGATCACCTTCTGGTGGCGGCGCTGCACCGAGCAGTCGCGTTCGAACAGGTGCACGGTGTGACCCGTGCCGTCCGCGAGCACTTGCACCTCGATGTGCCGCGGCCGCTGCACAGCCTGCTCGAGGAAGACGCGGGCGTCGCCGAACGCGCTCCCCGCCTCGCGCATGGCCTCGGCCAGCGCGGGAGCCAGCTCGCCGATCGACTCCACGCGGCGCATGCCGCGACCGCCGCCGCCGGCGACGGCCTTGACGAAGATCGGGAATCCGATGCCCTCGGCCTGTGCGACCAGCTCGTCCACGTCGTCGGAGGCATCGGTCGAGCGCAGCACCGGGACGCCCGCGGCGACCGCGTGCCGCTTCGCCGTCACCTTGTTGCCGGCCATCTCAAGCACGTGCGCCGGCGGCCCGATGAAGGCGATCCCGTTCTCGGCCGCGCGCGCCGCCAGCTCCGGGTTCTCGGAGAGGAAGCCGTAGCCGGGGTAGATCGCGTCCGCGCCGCACTCCCGTGCCACGCGGATGATCTCCTCCACGTCGAGGTAGGCCCGCACCGGGTGCCCGACCTCGCCGATCTGATACGACTCGTCCGCCTTCTGGCGGTGGATGGATCCGCGATCCTCCCAGGGGAAGACCGCGACGGTCCTCGCCCCTACCTCGAACGCGGCTCTGAAGGCCCGGATCGCGATCTCTCCGCGATTGGCCACAAGGATCTTCTGGAACATGGCACCTCGAACACTGGTTGCGCAGCGACGCGCATCGGGGGGCTGAGTGTTTCCTCAGCCTAGAGGAAGGTAACGTGGTCTCCGTGCACGTACTCAGCGTCAGTTCCCTCAAGGGCGGTGTCGGCAAGACCACCGTGACCCTCGGCCTCGCCTCCGCAGCGTTCGCCCGCGGCGTCCGGACCCTCGTGGTCGACCTCGACCCGCAGTCCGACGTCTCCACCGGCATGGACATCCAGGTCGCCGGGCGCCTGAATGTCGCCGATGTCCTGGCGAACCCGAAGGAGAAGGTGGTCCGACAGGCGATCACGTCCTCGGGCTGGGCGAAGGTGCACCCGGGGACGATCGACGTGCTCATCGGCAGCCCGTCCGCGATCAACTTCGACGGCCCGCACCCGAGCGTGCGCGACGTGTGGAAGCTCGAGGAGGCGCTGGCCGCCGTCGAGGCCGACTACGACCTCGTGCTGATCGACTGCGCCCCGTCGCTGAACGCGCTCACGCGCACCGCATGGGCCGCGAGCGACCGGGTCATGGTCGTGACCGAGCCCGGACTGTTCTCCGTGGCCGCCGCCGACCGCGCCCTGCGCGCGATCGAGGAGATCCGCCGCGGTCTCTCCCCCCGGCTCCAGCCGCTCGGCATCGTGGTCAACCGCGTGCGCCCGCAGTCCATCGAGCATCAGTTCCGCATCAAGGAGCTCCGCGACATGTTCGGCCCGCTCGTGCTCTCGCCGCAGTTGCCGGAGCGCACCTCGCTGCAGCAGGCCCAGGGCGCTGCGAAGCCGCTGCACATCTGGCCCGGCGACTCCGCGCAGGAGCTCGCGGCCGACTTCGACACGCTGCTGGATCGGGTGATCCGCACCGGGCGCATCGCGCTCCCCGACGACACCCGCATCTGAGCGGACTCCGCGGCTCGGAAGAGTCCGGATACGACGAGAGCCGGTCCCCGAGGGGCCGGCTCTTTCCGTTACCGCGCGGCGCGGTCAGGCGGTGCGACGGGAGCGGCGTGCGGAGAGGTCGTCCATCGGCTCCGGCGTGAGCGCGTCGAACTCGACGAGCGTGGCCTCGACCTCGTGGAACACCTTGCCCACCGCGATGCCGAAGACGCCCTGGCCGCGGCTGAGCAGGTCGATCACCTCGTCGTTCGAGGTGCACAGGTAGACCGAGGCGCCGTCGCTCATGAGCGTGGTGCCGGCGAGGTCGCGGATGCCCGCGGCCCTGAGCTGGTCGACGGCGGTGCGGATCTGCTGCAGCGAGATACCCGTGTTCAGCAGCTCCTTGACGAGCTTGAGCACGAGGATGTCACGGAAGCCGTAGAGGCGCTGGGATCCGGACCCGTTCGCCCCGCGGACGGTCGGGACGACCAGCTCGGTCCGTGCCCAGTAATCCAGTTGACGATAGGTGATGCCGGCCGCACGGGCCGCCACGGCTCCGCGGTAGCCGACCTCGTCGTCCATCGCGGGAAGCCCGTCGGTGAAGAGGAGATCGTCTCCGAACGACGGTGCATCGCCCCGTTCCTCGGCGCTCATCGCATCCTCCTCATCCTGAAGGAACAGCATCCTTCAACCACTACCTGAAAGTCGATGACTCCACGCTAGAACAGCGCGGCATCCCCGACAACGACATCCGCCCCGAGTCGGGGGTGTGTCGCAATCAGTTCGTTACGACAGCAGCCGGCCGATGCCGTCTTTGACGAGGAGCGAACGCACTTCGTCAAGACGCGATGCCAGTTCGGGGGCCATCTCGCTGGCCCGCGCCCGTGACGGAGTGTCGGTGCGGCGCAGCAGCGCCGACAGCGCCGACTGCACCAGGGCGATGTCGCGCTCTGCGCTCTGCCGCAGCGGCCGCAGGTGGCGCGGCCCGATGCCGTGGCCGTCCAGGGCGGCCAGGGCGCGCAGCAGCGACACCGCGGACTCGGGGTAGGTCTCGGCCGCCGGCAGCATGCCACTGGACACCGCGTCGCTGAGCAGTGCGTGCGAGGCGCCGGCGGCGTGGACGAGCTCGTCGCGACGGTACCGGCGCGGCCCCTGCATGATGGACGCGGGCAGCTCCGGCGCACCGCCGGATTCCTCGAGCGCGTCGAGGTGCTCACGGATGACCTTGAGCGGCAGATACTGGTCGCGCTGCAGCGTGAGGGCGATGCGGATCCGCTCCAGATCGGCGGCGGAGAACTTGCGGTACCCGGAGGCGGTGCGCACCGGGTTCACGATGCCCTTCTCCTCCAGGAAGCGGAGCTTGGAGGCTCTCACGTCGGGGAACTCCGGCGTGAGGCGCGCGAGCACCTGGCCGATGCTCAGCAGCCCGGAAGGGGCGGAACGCTYGGCGGCCGATGCCGCCATCAGTCGTTCGCCTGCGCGAGATCCACGGGCGAAGCGAAGAAGTTCAGCCGGAACTTGCCGACGCGTACCTCGTAGCCGTTGCGCAGCGCACTGCGGTCGACCCGCTCGCCGTTGACGTAGGTGCCGTTCAGCGAGCGCTGGTCGACGACCTCGAAAGCCGTGCCGGTGCGGATGACTTCGGCATGGCGACGGGAGACCGTCACGTCGTCGAAGAAGATGTCCGCCTCGGGATGACGGCCGACCGTGGTCACCGCCGTGTCGAGCAGGTACCGGGCGCCGGCGAGCGCGCCGGAGCGGACCAGCAGCAGCGCCGAACCGGAGGGCAGCGCGGCGATCGCCGCCTGCTCGACCTCGGTCAGCTCCGCGCCGAACGGGACGAACGACAGGTCGGAGTCGTGGCCGAACGTCTGCGTCGTGTCGTGCATGGGCTCACCGCCGCGGCGGACGGCGCCTTCGGGAACGTCGTTCTCAGTCACTGTTCTCCCCCTCCTCTGGCGTTCCAGCCTATCGGAAGCGCGCGGCGCCCGGGAGCCGGATCCGCGCTGTATCGTCCGCCCGGGGTCGTCCGCGCGGGCGATAGGCTGGGAGCATGCCACACTACGACGTCGTCATCCTCGGCGCTGGCCCCGGCGGTTACGTCGCCGCCGTTCGCAGCGCCCAGCTCGGTCTTTCCACCGCGATCATCGAGGAGAAGTACTGGGGCGGTGTGTGCCTCAACGTGGGCTGCATCCCCTCCAAGTCGCTCCTGAAGAACGCGGAGATCGCGCACACGTTCACCCACAAGGCCGAGTTCTTCGGCATCTCGGGCGACGTGCACTTCGACTTCGGCGCGGCGTTCGACCGCAGCCGCAAGGTGGCCGACACCCACGTCAAGGGCATCCACTTCCTGATGAAGAAGAACAAGGTCGTCGAGTACGACGGCCGCGGCACCTTCACGTCTCCGAAGGCCATCTCCGTGGCGAAGTCCGACGGCACGACCGAAGAGGTCACGTTCGACAACGCCATCATCGCCACCGGATCCACGGTCCGCCTGCTGCCGGGCGTGCAGCTGAGCGACAACGTCGTCACCTTCGAGGAGCAGATCCTCAGCCGCGACCTTCCCGAGTCGATCGTCATCGTCGGAGCCGGCGCGATCGGCATGGAGTTCGGCTACGTGCTGACCAACTACGGCGTCAAGGTCACCATCATCGAGTTCCTCGACCGGGCACTGCCCAACGAGGACGTCGAGGTCTCCAAGGAGATCCAGAAGCAGTACAAGAAGCTCGGCGTCGAGATCCTCACCTCGACCGCGGTCAAGACCGTCACCGACAACGGCTCCTCCGTGCACGTCACGTACGAGACGCGTGACGGCCAGCCCGGCGAGATCACCGCCGGCAAGGTCCTCATGTCCGTCGGCTTCGCCCCGAACGTGAACGGCTTCGGCCTGGAGAACACCGGCGTCGCGCTCACCGACCGCGGCGCGATCGACATCGACGACCACATGCGCACCAACGTCGAGGGCATCTACGCGATCGGCGACGTCACCGCCAAGCTGCAGCTCGCGCACGTCGCCGAGGCGCAGGCGGTCGTCGCCGCCGAGACCATCGGCAAGGCCGAGACCATGACGCTGGGCGACTACCGGATGATGCCGCGCGCGACGTTCTGCCAGCCGCAGGTCGCCAGCTTCGGCCTCACCGAGGAGCAGGCCAGGGCCGAGGGCCGCGAGATCAAGGTCGCGAAGTTCCCGTTCAGCGCGAACGGCAAGGCGAACGGCCTGGGCGAGCCGGTGGGCTTCGTCAAGCTCATCGCCGACGCCGAGCACCTCGAGCTCATCGGCGGCCACCTGATCGGCCCTGACGTGTCCGAGCTCCTGCCCGAACTGACCCTTGCGCAGAAGTGGGACCTGACCGCTCTCGAGGCCGCCCGCAACGTGCACACGCACCCGACCCTGTCCGAGGCGCTGCAGGAGGCGTTCCACGGGCTCGCGGGTCACATGATCAACCTCTGATCGGATCCGATCGCACAGAGGGCCGGTCACGCTTCCTGCGTGGCCGGCCCTCTGTCGTCCCCACCTCGGTCGGTCAGAGGCCGCGCATCGTCACCAGTCCGGCGGCCCACGGACGGAGCGGCCCTGACCCCAGGACCCGGATGAGCGCCTCCCTCGCCGCGAGCGGAACCCCCTGCGCCGGGGCGCCCATCGTCATGTAGAAGGCGCTGCGCCTCTGTGCCGCTCTGGCGGCGCGCAAGGCCCCGCGCGCATAGACGCCGAGATCCGCATCGCCCTCGACCAGCGCCGAGCGCAGCGCCGCGGCCAAGCGGCCCGCGTTCACCCAGCCCAGGTTCATGCCCTGCCCGCCGATCGGGCTGATCTCGTGCGCGGCGTCGCCGAGCAGCGCCACCCGTCCGCGGACGGCCGTGCGGCTGAGATGCTGGGCCGCGACGAAGCCCGTCGGCCGGACCTCGTCGCCGAACGCCGGATCCTTCCCGATCCGCTCCGCGATCGCCGCACGGAACTCGGCCCCGGTATGCCCGCCGCTCCCCCGCAGCACCCAGCGCCGCATGCCGCCGGGCAAGGGGAACGCCTCGACGATTCCCCCGGGTTCGCAATGCAGCTGGGCGCGCACCCCGGGGTCGGGGTCGGGCACGTCCGCCATCGTGTACGCGGCACGGCCGCGGCGGCGGCGCCATCCGAGGCCGAGCTCCCGGCGCAGGGTGCTGTGCACGCCGTCCGCGAGCACGACGAACGCCGCGGTGACCTCCTGCCGGCCGGCGGGCCGGTCCACGGCGAGCCGCACGAACTCCCCCTCGTCCCGGACCGCGCGCACACGGCACCCCGGACGCAGGGCGCCGGCGGACAGCGCCTGCAGCCGCTCTCGCAGCAGGGCGTGCGTGCGCTGCTGCGGGAGCACGCGCACCGGCCGGAGCTCGGAGAAGCTGAGCGATGCGAGGACCCGCCCCCGGCAGAGCACGTCGCCGCCCTCCAGCGCGAGCGACGCGGCACGCGCCGCCGCTCCCACCCCGACACGGTCGAGCATCTGCAGCCCCGGCGCGTGGACGCCGATCGCACGACTGCGCGGATCATCGTCACGGCGGCGTTCGCAGACCACGACGTCGATGCCGTCCTGGGCGAGCAGGCAGGCCAGCAGCAGCCCGACGGGTCCCGCACCGACGATCACGACATCATGGTCGAGCAGTGTGGTGCTGACCAGTTGCTGCTCAGGATCGCTCATCGCCCCGGCTCCCGGCGCAGCTCCAGCCGGGAGGGCATCCCGCGCCGCACGGTCCATCCCGCCGGCGCGACGGCCGCGAGCTCTGCGGCGGTGTACGACCGGCGGATGCTGGTCAGTCCGTCGGCGCGGATGAAGGATCCGGCCAGCAGGTTGCCGGAGAACGGCCACGTTCCCAGGGCGAACAGGGCGTATGCGGCGCGGCTGCGCGCGATGTCGCGATGCACCACGAGTCCGGCTTCTCCCGCGAGACGCGCGGTGTCGGCGAGCATGTCCTGCAGCTCGTCAGAACCGAGGTGGTGCAGCACGTGGTTGGACAGCACGATGTCGTAGACCTCGCCCGCCCGGACCAGATCGGCGACGAGGGCGCACCGGTAGGTCGCTCCCGCCCCGCCGTCGTGAGCGGCGGCCCAGGCCGTGGCGCGTTCGTCGGCGTCCAACGCGGTGATCTCCGACGGGAGCCCGTCCCTGGCGAGCTTCGCGGCGAGCGCGCGGCAGAGGTCGCCGCCGCCGGCGCCCACGTCGAGGATCCGCACCCGCCCCGCCCTCGCCCGGGGCCGGATGTCGCTGCGGTACAGCGCGCCGGGGCGGGAGACCACGGCGTTCACCGCTCCGAAGCGCCGGTAGGTGCGCTCCAGCGCCTCCGGATCCGCGGCGGGGTCGTCCATCAGCTCGCGCACCTCGACGGCGCGGGCGGACAGGTCAGCGCCCATCGCCCTCCGCGCCGACGACCGTCATCAGCGCGCTCTCCGCGGTCAGGCCCGGCCCGAACGCCATCGCCGAGACGCGCTCTCCGTCGCGGGCGCCCTCCTCCTCCAGTATTCGTCGCAGCACGAACAGGATCGTCGCGCTGGACATGTTCCCGTGCAGCCGCAGCGTCTCCCTCGCGGGATGCAGCTGCACGTCGCTGAGGGACAGTCGGTCCTGCACCCGGTCGAGGATGCTCCGGCCACCGGGGTGGATCGCCCAGTGCTGCACCTCCTCACCGATCCTGCCGTCCTCGAAGGGCGCCCCCAGCTCCCCCGCGTACAGCGGGCGCAGCGCATCGACGATGGTCTCTCCGATGATCTGCGGCACCGCGGTGGAGAGGGTCATCTCGAAACCGTGGTCGCCGATCGTCCACGCCATGTCCTTCTGACCCTGCGGGGCGATCGCGGTGTGGAACCGGTCGAGGCGCAGGCCGGCGGCCGCGGACGGCCGCGCGGTGACGATGCCGGCTGCCGCGCCGTCGGCGAACAGCGAGGAGGCGACGATCACGTCCGGATCCTCCGAGGAGCGCAGGTGCAGGGTGCAGAGCTCGACGCTGACCACCAGCACCACCGCGTCCTGATTCGCGGCGCAGAACTGGCTCGCCGCGCGCAGCGCCGGCATCGAGGCGTAGCAGCCCATGAAGCCGAGGTGATAGCGCTGCACGGAGTCGGAGAGGCCCAGCGCGCGCACGATCTCGTACTCCGGACCCGGGGCGTGGAAGCCCGTGCAGGAGACCGTGATCACGTGTGTGATGTCGGCGGGCTCGACCTCAGGGTCGGCGTCGAGGGCGGCGCGGGCCGCGGCGACGAACAACCGGCCGGCCTCACGGACATAGACGTCGTTGCGGACTCCGGTGGCCGGGGACAGCAGCTCCCCCGTCGCGTGGTCGAAGAAGACCGGCTCCGCACCGGTCGCCTCGAGCGTGAGTTCGCCGAGCACGGTGCGGCGGGTGTCGATGCCGGATCCGTCGAACGAGGCGGTCACGATGCGCCGCGCCAGCCGGGAGAGGCCCGGCTGCGCGGCGAACACGTCGCGCACGTCGGCCTGATGCAGGATCGTGTCCGGCACCACCGTCTGCAGGGACCTCAGCATCACCGGGCTCATGGTGCCACTCAAGCATGCCGCCTGCGCGGCAGGAAGGGGCTTGCGGATCCTCCTCAGCCTCTGCCAGGTTCGCGGATCCGGCCCGTTCAGAATCCGAGTGCGCGCCCGAGTTTGGATCCGGAGAGCGACTCGCGACCTCCGGCGGCGATGACCGCCTGCTCGACGGCCCGGAAGAAGGCTTCCCGGCCCGCGTCGTCCGCCGGGGCCGCCGGCCCCAGCTCCATCTCCCACTCGCGCCATTCCCGCTGTCCGCCGCGGCGCAGATCCGTGCCGCGGACGTGATCGTCCACGAATTCGGCGACCACGCCGGAGGGCCCGGTGAGCAGATAGGCGGTGCGGGCGTTCTCGATGCGGGCGAGCGGGAAGACCGGATGCGTCGTCCACTGCGCGACGATCTCGGCCACCGCGGACGGCAGCTCGTCGCCCTCACTGAGCGGCCAGCCCAGCTCGAGGCGCCCGTCCCGGTTGCGCGGGCCCTTCACATGCCACCCCTCGTCCGGACCGCCGGTGCGGCGCCGCAGCGCCACACCCGCCCGTGCGAGGTCGCCATCGACGGTGTCGAAGTACCGGGCGTCCAGAGCGCGGGGCTCGCCCTCCGTCACCGCGTCGACGCCGGGGATCGCATCCCAGGCGGGCAGCGGTGTGTCACCGTCGACGTCGTACTTGCGCTCGACCTCGAGCGTGCGCGACGGTTCAGTCATCGGTGGGGACGATGTCCTCGAGGGACTCCTCGTACCAGTAGTCCACCTCGGTGGGCCCGTCATGGGGGCCGGTGTTCTTCGGCTCGCCCCTGCGGTTGTAGACCACCTGGGTCTCGCTGTAGGGAAGGATCAGCTTGTCGTCCTCCGCGGCGAGGGGGAGGATCTGCCCGTCCAGCGGGCCGCCGTGAAGCCGTGCGAGTGCCATGTGCTCACCCTAATCCCCTGCCCGCGCACAGGACGCGATCCCGGTGCGGCGTTCCTCGCCCCCGTCGCCGGCTCCGGGATCCTCGCGCCGGCGGGTCACACGACCGCGACGCCGAGCGCGCTGCCGATGATCATCCACGGCCCGAAGGCGATGTGCGTCGAGCCGGTAGCCCGGCGGAGCGCGATGAGCCAGAGCGCCTGCGCAGCTCCCAGCACGAACGCGGACACCGCGCCCACCAGGAGCGCCTGCCAGCCGTGCCAGCCCAGCACCAGCCCGATGAGGGCGGCGAGCTTCACGTCGCCGCCGCCCATGCTGTCGTGGCTCAGCGCCCGCAGCAGCGCATAGAAGCCGCCGAGGATCAGCATCCCCCAGAGCGCTCCGAGCAGCCGCGCACCTCCGCTCGCGAACGCGGCGTCGGCGAGCGCGAGCAGGAGCCCGCAGGCGAGCGTCGGAAGCACGATCCGGTCCGGGAGCCGGTGCACGGCAATGTCGACGGCGATCAGCCGGATCCCGATCCCGAGCAGAACGAGGTGCACCAGCACCACGACCACCGCAACAGGATCCATGCCCCGACGGTAGGAGATCGGCGCGACCGCCGTGAGCGGGGTGTGGATAACCGGGGCGCGACCACGGACCTGATACCCGGTCCTCAGGCCGAGCGGAGCAGGATCCGCCCGCCCTCGACCTTCGCCTCCCAGCGGGGCTGCGGCACGCTCGCCGGTCCTCGCTGCACCGAGCCGTCATCGATGCGGAACCTGCTGCCGTGCCACGGGCAGGTGACGCAGCCGTCCGCCCCGAGCTTTCCCTCGTCGAGCGGGCCGCCCTCGTGGCTGCAGACGGCCGAGATCGCGTGCAGGGTGCTGTTGAGCCGGATGAGCAGCACGGGGACGTCGCCCACCAGGACGCGCGATCGTGCGCCTTCGGCGAGGTCGGCGTCCGCCCCCACGTCCGTCCAGCGTCGCACCGCGCCCTGGAACGCCGTGTGGTTCACGCCCGCGCCGCGGACGAACGAGAGGTGCCCGCCGAGATACGACGAGCCAAGAGTGAGGCTCAGCCCCAGCAGACTGAGCGCGGCACCGGCGCCATGGTGCCCGCGGCGCCGCACCAACCAGGAGGTGATCTGCAGCACGGAGGCCGTCGCGTTCGCGGCGGCGTGGATCAGGCCGACCCGCTTGGCCGGCCCGTACAGGGACGACCAGTCGGAGGCGCCCGCGGCCGCCGTCGGCGCAGACGCGAGGATGCCGAGGCCGACGAGACGCCGCGACGCGGCCGGATCCGCCCCGGTGAGATCGAGCACCGTGGCCGCGCCCCAGGCGCCGATCGGCAGGTCCGTGAGCATCGGATGGACCTGATGGCCCAGCCAGGATCCGGAGAGGGCGTTCTTCACCATCGTGGGGCGGGTGGCCGCGCCGACCCAGCCGCTCAGTTTCTCCGCCGCGGGATCGAGTCCCTTGGTCTTCCCGATCGTCCGGATCAGGGACTGCATCGCTGCTGTCACTCGCATGGATCTCTCCTCCGTACCGCGCCGTAGGAATCTCCTGTCTACCCCCGCGGTCGGCGAGGGTCAACGGCTTGACAGGCGGGGCCCGCCGCGCAAGCTGATAGCCTCGCGGCGATGGATCCGACCACCCGCTCCCTGCCCCACGACGACGCACATCGCCTGCTGGCGGGGATGTACGACGACTATCTGCGCGGCGACCCCGCCGCGATCGACTCCCGCCTCGCGGAGGACGTGACGATCTTCGACTCCGCCTCCGACGCCCTGGTGACGGGGCTCGAGGAGCTCGCCGCGCTCCGCGGCCGACGCGTCGAGGCCGCGGCCGAGCCGAGCACGCCGGCCTGGACGGAGACCTCGCTGACCATCGACGACCTTCGCGTGCGCGACGTCGGCGGCATCCTCGTCGCGACCTGGTGGCTGCGGGTGGATGGGACGGACGCGCACGGTGCTGCGGTCTCCCCCGAGCTCTCCCGCAATACCGCCGTGCTCCGGCGCGGCGCGGACGGAGCACTGCGCATCGCGCACCTGCACGAGGACGTGCGGCAGGAAGCCCGCCCCGTCGGCGTCTAGGCCCCGAAGCCCCGTTGCAGGAGTGTCGCCCGAACGCGGCTCTACCGTTCCGCCGGATGTGCGATGCTCACCGACGACGCCGGGGATGCGACGATCTGCGGTATGTCCCATTCGTAGCCGAACTTGGCGATCCGCAGGACGTTGAACGTCTCCGACTTTCGAATGCCGGGGAGCTGGCCGATCGTGCCGAGGATGAAATCGGCGAGATGTTCCCTGGAGCCGACGAAAGCCTCGGCCAACAGATCCCACTGCCCGGTGGTGTGCGCGAGATAGCGCACTTCAGGCATCTTGCGAATGGCATCGGCGACCGCCTGCAGATGGTCGCGGTCGACCGAGATGCCGACATAGATGCACGTCGACAGCCCGACGCTGTCGGGATCGATGACAGGCACGACCTTCAGACCGCGATACTTCTGCAGGTCCCGTATTCGCCGGCGAACCGTCCGGTCCGACAGACTGAGCCGCTGAGCGATGACGCTGCTCGGCATCCTGCCGTCCTCGCGGAGGCAGTCGATGATGGCCCGGTCCGTCGGATCGAGCGGTCGCCAGACGGATGAGTCGCTCACGGGACTACTGTACGCATCCGGATCACGCCGACAGGTGGTGCTTCGCGTGTGCGTACAGCATCTGGGTCAGCACCTCCCACACCAGCCGGGCCGTGATGTTGCTGGGGTCGTAGATCGGAGCCAGTTCGACGTTGTCGACCGCCGAGATGCCGCGCTCTCCGATCATCTGGCCGATGCGGATGATCTCAGGGCCGGTGAAACCGCCGGGTTCCGGGCCCGTGGTTCCTGGCGCATAGGCCGAGTCGATGACGTCGCAGTCGAACGAGACGTAGACGCCGTCCACGCCGTCCCAGGCCTTGTCGAGCGCCTCGGCGATGACCTCCTCGAACGGCCGCGAGCGGATGTCCTTCATGGTGTAGACGTTGATCTCGCGGCGCTTGACGGCCTCCCACCAGTCGGGGACGTTGATCGTCCCCCGCGCGCCGATCGCGACGATGTTCTCCTTCGACACGTTGGGGAGGTCCGCCGCCCGCACGAGCCCGCTGCAGTTCGTCTGGTATTCGCCGCCGATCTCTTCGCCGGCGTCGAGATGCGCGTCGAGGTGCAGGTAGCCCATCTTCTTGTCCGGGCCGAGGTGCTCCGAGAGAGCACGGGTGCCGGGGACGCAGACGGAGTGATCGCCGCCGATGATCATCGGGATGGCACCGGATTCGAGAATCGTCGCGATCTCCTTCTGGACGAGCTCGTGCGTGCGTACCGCATTGCCGATCGCGAGAGGGCTGTCGCCGCAATCCACGAGGTTGTATGCCTGGAACAGGTCGATGTCCCATTCGAACGACCAGGGGAACGTCATGTTCGACGCGATGCGGAGTCCGCGAGGTCCGTTCGCGGACCCCGGCCTCTCGATCGCAGCGTTGGCTCCGTCGAACGGGAAGCCGAGGAACGCCGCCTTCGCCCCTGAGCCTTCGAGCTCAGAAGTGGGGACGTAGGGGGCACCCAACATCGAGATCACACCGCTGGTGATCGATCCGAAGTTGGTGGGGGCGCGGTGGGCGGTCATGCTGCTACTTCCTTGTCGTGTTCTTGTCCTGTGGTGGTGTTCGCACTGTGAGGTGCAGGGGTGTCGGCGTCGAGCTCTTCCTGCTCGTCATCCGCAGGCGGTTCGACGGGCGGACTGATCCGACCTCGAACTCGCGAATAGACCGCCAGGCCGACGGCTGCGAGCAGCGCGATCATGAGCGGGACAGCCCAGTCGACGAACCACGGGGCCTCCGGGGTGCGCGGCCAGGCGATGTTGATGAACTCGAAGATCGTCCATGCGCACGCGATGATCGTCACCGGCCATCCGAGGGCCCGGAGTCCGAAAGGCCCAGGAGTCCACGTCCGACGCATGCGCGCCCACACGAACGAGCAGAGCACGAGCAGGAAGGTGACGAAGAAGCCTCCGACGGTGAAACCGATGAGAGTGCTGTACACGTTGCCGATCAGGCTCGTCAGCAGGATCGCGCCAGAAGCGATGGCGACCACGACGACGGCGGTGACGGGCATCTGGTCAGAGGTGCGCAGCCGTCGAAGCCGCGGCGCGAACGGAAGCGCATAGTCTCGCGCGAGAGCGAAGACCATGCGAGATGCGGAGGTCTGGACGGCGATCAGCGTCGCCAGGAACGCGACCAGGAACAGGATGAAGATCGGTTGCGCGACCCCCGCGCCGAGCTGCGTCGTGAGGGTGTCCACCACGGGGTCGCCTTCGCCGAGGGCCTTCAGGTCCGGGATCGCGAGGATCACGGCGAGAGCGGCGAACGTCACGACCGCTCCGACGCAGAGCACCGAGGCGATCATCGCCTTGGGCACGGCTCGGCGAGGGCCTCGGACCTCCTCACTGATCGAACCCGCCGATTCGAAGCCGACGAAGGACCAGCCGACGAAGGCGAGAGCGGCGGCGAATCCTGCCCACGTCATGGTGCCGTTTCCGAAGCCGCTGAAAAGGACGTCTATTGAGTTCACCCTGTGGAAGATCAGCAAGTAGCAGCCCACGGCGACGCTGCCGAGGAGCTCCGCGATGAGGGCGGCGGAGACGAGGTACTTGATCCACCTGCGTCCTGCGATGTTGACCGCGGTGGCGATCGCGAGCACGACGAACGCGACCGTGAGCGACCAGCCGGTGTTCAACGAGCCGAAGCCCAGAGCAGGTCCGACGAACATCGCGGCGCTGTACGCCACGGATGCGCTGGAGATCGCCAGCGTCCAGGCGTAGAGCCAGCCGGTCAGCCAGCCGAGCCCCTGAGACGCAAGACGGCGCACCCATTGGTAGACGCTTCCCTCGATCGGCCACCGTGACGCGAGTTCGCCGAAGGCCAGGGCGACGAGAAGCTGACCGACGAGCACGATCGGGAAAGCCCACCAGCCCGAGGCCCCGGCTGCTCCGAGCAGGAGACCGAAGATCGAGTAGAGGGCGACGATCGGGGAGATGAACGCGAACGCCACGGCGGCTGCGGACCACAACGTGAATTCACGTCGCAACTGATGACGAACACCATCGTTCGACGAATGAGACATCTCTGTCCTCCTACGGATTCGGGATGGCGCGAGCCTAGGACGCGAAAAGTTCGCCTTCATCGCCCGATTTCACGTTTCCGGTCAAACGATGCGCCGGTCACCGACAGACTTCATCGATAGTGCGCCGGTTTCCGGACAGTGGGCCACGGTGCAACGACTCCACCGCGTCATTCGCGCGGCACCCGACCTCCATGTCGGATGTACGAGTTATCGTCTTCTTTGATGTTGCAGTATTAGAAGAGATATTCGAGAATGGAGGTCATGGGGATGACGCTCGCTTCCATGATCGCCCCCGACGCCGACACCCGCGCCGAGGATGTGGTGCGCCTGCGCCGCGAGATCACCCGCATGCAACGCCGCCGGAGCGATCTACCGCTGATCCCGGTCCCCCCGCCCCTCGCCCCGATCCTCCCCGAAGGGGGTCTCCAGGTCGGCACGACGTACACGCTCTCCCCCTCCCCTGGGCTCATCGGGGCGCTTCTCGCCGGCGCCTCGCGCACCGGCGCGTGGTGCGCCGCCGTCGGCATGCCCACACTGGGCGTCGAGGCCCTGGCCGGGCACGGCGTGGATCTGGACCGCCTCCTTCTCGTCCCCGCCCCTGGTCCGCGCTGGCTCTCCGTCGTCTCCGCGCTGAGCGAGGTGATCCCGCTCATCGCGATCCGCCCCTCCTCCTCGGTGCGGGACGCGGAGCTGAGCCGGCTGAGCGCCCGGCTCCGCGATCGCGGCTGCACGCTGCTGGTCGTCTCCGGCGCATCGGGTGCCTCCGCCGCCTGGCCGCAGAGCGAGGGATCCCTTCAGGTGCACGATCCCCACTGGCGAGGGCTGGGATCCGGCTGGGGAGCGCTGGAGGAGTGCGAGGTGACGGTCACCGCGCGCACCCGCCGCTCCCCCGCGCCGCAGAGCGTGCGGGTGCGGCTGCCGGGCGCCCACGGCATGGTCGAGGCCGTCGCCCCGACGGCGCCCCGGCTCGTCCCACTCCCGTCCATGCACGCCGCCCCGCGTCCGCTCGCCGATGCACCCGCGCTCCTGGCGGTGGCGGGATGAGCCCCGCGATGCGCGAGCCCGTCCGGGTGATCGTGCTGTGGTTCCCGGATTGGCCCCTGCGCGCGGCCCTGGGCGCCGGCCAGGGCGAGCCCGCGGCGATCCTGCATGCGAACAGGGTGGTCGCCTGCAGTGCGGCGGCGCGGGCCCACGGCGTCCGGGTCGGGCAGCGCCGCAGGGAGGCGCAGGGGCTGCTGCCGAACCTGCGCATCCTGCCCGCGGATCCGGCCAGGGACGAGCGGGCGTTCCTGCCCGTCCTGCGCCTGATCGAGGAGCAGGCCCCCGGCGCGCAGCTGCTCCGACCGGGGCTCGCCCTGCTCCGCGCCCGCGGCGTCGCACGCTTCCACGGCGGGGAGGGCGAGGCGGCGCGCGCCCTGCACGTCCGACTCGCCGAGGCGGGGCATCCCGAGGTGCGGATCGGTGTCGCGGACGGGCCGTTCACGGCCGAGCTCGCGGCGCGCGGCGCGGATCCGGTGCTCGTGGTCGACGCAGGGGCCTCGGCCGCCTTCCTCGCCCCACTGCCCGTGCAGGCCCTGCAGGATCCGGAGGTGACCGCGCTGCTGCTCCGCCTCGGCGTGCGCACCCTCGGCGAGCTCACCGCTCTCGGTGCGGAACGGCTGCGGGCGCGCTTCGGCGAGCACGGCGCGCGCCTGCACGCCCTGGCCGCGGGCGCGGACTCCCGGCCCGTCGTGCCGCGCCCGCCGGATCCGGAGCTCGTGTCGGAGATCGAGTTCGAGTCGCCCCTCGGGCAGTCCGACCAGATCGCGTTCGCCGTCCGGCAGAGTGCGGATGCCGTGATCCTCGCCCTCGCGAAGGCCTCGCTGGTGTGCACCGAGGTGCGGATCGATCTCACGGACGACGACGAGCAGGTCACCTCGCGCACCTGGCTGCATCCCACCTGCTTCGAGGCCTCCGACCTGGTCGACCGCGTCCGCTGGCAGCTGGAGTCGCTGGCCGCCGAGACCGCCGCTTCCGGCGACGACGACGAGGCGCACCGGTTCCGGGGCATCGTCCGAGTATGGATCGCCCCCATCGCCGTCGACGATGCCGCGCACCACCAGCCCGGCCTGTTCGGATCCGGCACCGACGAGCGGCTGCATCACGCCGTCTCCCGCGTGCAGACCCTGCTCGGCCACGAGGGCGTGGTCACCGCCGTCGTGGCCGGCGGACGCCTCGTCTCCGACCGGCAGCAGCTCACCCCCTGGGGCGAGCGGGTCGTGCCGGCCCGGCCCGCGGATCAGCCCTGGCCGGGGCAGCTGCCGGATCCGCTGCCGGCGGAGGTGTTCGCACCGCCGCGGCCGATCACGGTGACCGCGGCCGACGGCAGCACGGTCGAGATCGACGGTCGCGGGCTGCTCACCGCCGAGCCGGCGGCCGTGGACGCGTGCGCGGTGCTCTCCTGGGCGGGCCCCTGGCCGGTGCGGGACCGGCGCGGGGATCCGGCAGGCTCGTTCCGCGGCGAACGCCTGCAGCTCGTGGACGAGCAGGAGCGGGCCTGGCTGGTGCTTCATGTCGCCGACGCCGGCGAAGCCGGTGGCAACCAATGGTGGGCCGAGGGGAGGTACCACTGATGGGTTTTCACAATCCGGACATGTCATGGGCCGCGCTGGAGCGCACTCTCAGCGGCAGAGGATCTCGCGACCGAGCCCCCCGCGGCGAGACCCCGGACGGTGCCGGTCCACTGCATCAGCAGATCGCGGTGGATGCGCCCTCACGCATGCACAAACGCCCGCCCATCCGGCTGGACGGGATCGAGCGCCCGAAGAACGCGGTCCCCTATGCCGAGCTGCACGCGCACTCCTCGTACTCGTTCCTCGACGGCGCCTCCTCCCCCGAGGATCTCATCGCCGAGGCGCAGCGGCTCGGGCTCACCGCCCTCGCGATCACCGACCACGACGGCTTCTACGGCGCCGCGAGTTTCGCCGAGGCCGCGGAGTCCCTGGCGAACGCGGAGAAGAACGCGGAGAAGAACACGAGGCCGGAGGGGCCGGAGGGGCCGGAGGACGCCGGACCGCCGCTGCAGACCGTGTTCGGGGCGGAGCTGTCGCTCCCCGGTCCCGATGCGCACGGTCCCCGCGCCCGGGGTCACACCGGGCTCCTGCCGCCCCCGGAGCGCCGGGGCCTCCCGGATCCGCTCGGCGAGCACCTGCTCGTGCTGGCCCGTGGCGAGGAGGGCTATCACCGCCTCTCCGCCGCGATCACCGAGGCGCAGCTGCGCGGGGGCGAGAAGGGGCGGCCGTTCTACGAACCCGAGTCGCTGGCGAACCGCGCCGAGGGGCACTGGACGATCCTCACCGGCTGCCGCAAGGGCGGCGTCCGCAGCGCCCTCGAACGGGAGGGGCCGGAGGGCGCCGAGCGGGCCCTGCTCGCCCTCGTCGACCTGTTCGGCACGGACCGGGTCGCCGTCGAGCTCATCGACCACGGCGATCCGCTCGACAGCCGGCGAAACGACGCTCTCGCCGCCCTCGCGCTCCGGCACGGCCTGCCCATGGTCGCGACGAACAACGTGCACTACGCCGCGCCGGAGCGGGCAGAGCTCGCCGAGGCGATCGCCGCCGTGCGCGCCACCCGCAGCATGCGGGAGCTCGAGGGCTGGCTGCCGGCGCACGGCACGGCGCACCTGCGCTCGGGGGCGGAGATGACGGCGCGCTTCGCCCGCTACCCGGGGGCGATCTCGGCGGGCCTCGAGATCGCCGAGGCCTGCGCCTTCCCGCTGCGCCGCGCAAAGCCCGCCCTGCCCACGATGAGCGTGCCCGCGGGCGAGACCCCGATGAGCCACCTGCGGGCGCTGGTCTGGGCGGCAGTGCCGGAGAAGTATCCGGAGCACACCCCCAAGGAGCTCACCGCCGAGGGGAGAAGCCGCATCGAGCGGGAGCTGAACGTGATCGAGGAGAAGGATTTCCCGGGCTACTTCCTCATCGTGCACGGGATCGTGGACGAGGCGAAGACCCGCGGGATCCTCTGCCAGGGACGCGGATCCGCCGCCGCGAGCGTGGTCTGCTACCTGCTCGGCATCACCGCGGTGGATCCGATCCTCTACGGCCTGCCCTTCGAGCGCTTCCTCGCCACCACCCGCACCGAGGAGCCCGACATCGACGTCGACTTCGACTCGGGGCGGCGGGAGGAGATCATCCAGTGGGTCTACGAGACCTACGGCCGGGAGAACGCGGCACAGGTCGCGAACGTCATCCAGTACCGCCCGAAGAACGCGGTGCGCGACATAGCCCGCGCGCTCGGGCACTCCCCGGGCCAGCAGGACGCCTGGTCGCGTCAGGTGGAGCGCTGGGGGCTGGATCTGAGCCCCGCCCCCGACCATGACATCCCGGAGCAGGTGGTCGCCTATGCCGATGAGCTGCTGCGCGCGCCCCGCCACCTGGGAATCCACTCCGGCGGCATGGTGCTCACCCGACGTCCGGTCGGCGAGGTCGTTCCCGTCGAGCACGCCCGGATGGAGAAGCGCACCGTCATCCAGTGGGACAAGGATGCCGCGGCCTGGATGGGCCTGGTGAAGTTCGACCTGCTCGGGCTCGGGATGCTCTCCGCCCTGCGGCACTGCTTCGACCTGGTCCGCGAGGCCACCGGCGAGGAATGGACGCTGGACTCCCTGCCGAAGGAGGAGCCCGCGGTCTACGACATGCTCTGCCGCGCCGACACGATCGGGGTGTTCCAGGTCGAGTCCCGCGCGCAGATGGGCCTGCTCCCCCGTCTGCAGCCGAGGGAGTTCTACGAACTCGCGATCCAGATCGCCCTCATCCGCCCCGGTCCCATCCAGGGCGGGGCTGTGCACCCCTTCGTGCGCCGCAAGCTCGGCCAGGAGAAGGTCACCTACGCGCATCCGATGCTGGAGCCGGTGCTGAGTCGCACGCTGGGCATCCCGGTCTTCCAGGAGCAGCTGATCCAGATGGCGACCACGCTCGGCGACTGCACCGCCGACGAGGCCGACACGCTGCGCCGCGCGATGGGGTCCAAGCGGGGACTGGAGAAGATCGACAGCATCCGGGAGAGCCTGTATACGGGCATGCACCGGCACGGGCTGGATGAGGAGACCGCGGATCGCATCTACGCGCAGATCCAGGCCTTCTCCGACTTCGGCTTCGCGGAATCCCACTCGCTCTCGTTCGCGTTGCTCGTGTACGCGAGCTCCTGGCTCAAGCTGCACTACCCCGCCGCGTTCCTCGCCGGACTCCTCCGCTCTCAGCCCATGGGGTTCTACTCCGCAGCGACCCTCACCGGCGACGCCCGCAGGCACGGGGTCGAGGTGCGCCGGCCCGACATCCGCCTGTCCGGGGCGACGGAGACCCTGGAACCGGTGGATCCGGCGACAACCGGGCGCACCGGACGGGAGTCGTGCGCGCATCAGCTCCCGGCCCGTCCTTTCGGCACGGATCCGGACCCGTTCGATCCGAAAGCCGCGGACGAGACCGCTGCGCATCGCAGGGACGGACGCTTCGCCGTCCGTCTCGGGCTCGCCGGCGTCACCGGGATCGGCGAGAAGACGGCCGAGCGGATCGTCGCCGAACGCGAGGCCCGCGATCCGTACCGGGATCTGAACGACCTCGTGCGCCGCACCGATCTCACCGCCTCCCAGGTGGAGTCCCTCGCCACCTCAGGGGCGTTCGACTCCCTCGGGCTGCAGCGCCGGGAGGCGATCTGGCTGGCCGGATCCGCGGCGGAGGACCGCGCCCGCTATCTGCCCGACACGGTGGTCGCGGTGCAGCCGCCCCTGTTCGGCGATCAGACCAGCTACGAGATCCTCACCGCCGACCTCTGGGCGACCGGGGTCTCCACCGACGACCACCCGCTCGCGCACTTCCGCCCCGGGCTGGACGCGCGCGGGGTGCTGAGCTCCTCCGCGTTGCGCACGCACGAGAACGGTCGACGGGTCGAGACGGCGGGCCTCGTGACCCACCGGCAGCGCCCGTCCACGGCGGGCGGCGTGACCTTCCTCAACCTCGAGGACGAGCACGGACTGGTGAACGTCATCTGCACGCAGGGGGTGTGGCTGCGCTACCGCCGGATCGCCCGGGAGTCACCCGCACTGATCGTGCGCGGCATCCTGGAACGCTCCCCCGAGGGCGTCACCAACCTGCTGGCCGATGCGTTCGAGCCGCTGCAGGTGGGCGTGCCGCTCAGATCAAGAGATTTTCAATGACGCGGTCACAGCGCATCGATCAGGTCGCGCACGAGCTGGGAGGCCGTCATGTGCCGCTCCTGCGCGATCTCATCCAGCTTTGCGCGCCGCTTCGCGTCAAGACGAAGAGTGAAAGGCCGCGCCTGCGCCCCGACGCTGACAGGGCGCCCAGGAACGGCCGGGCCAAGATGGCTACCCGCGTAGCCTGCATCCGATTCGGCCTCCGTCGCCCACTGCTCGATGTCTTCGTCCGTGAACGTCGTTCCGTTGGCCGCTGTGTGCCTGCTCATCATTCCTACCTCCCTAGCCCCACTTCATGAAGCACTTTCTTGGTCGCCGGCATTCCATGAAAGACGAGCCAGACGTCCGGCTGCGTCTCCACCGCGATGAACTCCAGCAGCCGTCCGTGGGAGTCCATCCCCACGCCGACCCACTGCACCGGATCGGTATCCCTGGCACGCGAACGAAGCGCTCCTTCGAAAGCTGATCGAATATCGTCCTCGGTCAGCTCCGGGCGTTTCGCCGAGACTCTCGGATGCACCACGACCCGCACATCGCCTCCATCAGTTTTGTACTACAGAACATCGTAGTACAAAACTGCGCTCACCAGAAGCGCGGCTGCTCCTCCTGCGGGGGACGATCCGTGCCGCCCCAGATCGCGGCCTGCGCCTTGGCGGCGGCCGCCGCCTCCTCTGCGCCTTCGAGCGCGACAGCGGATCCGCGGAGATCGACGGCACCGCCCGGGACCGCGTCGAGCACGAGCTCGGTGACCACGCCCTCCTCGGTCGCCAGCACGCTGCACGCCTCCACGCGGCCCCGCCAGGGCAGCGCTCCGAGCTCGGGCAGGACGGATCCCGGCACGCGGTAGACGACGCCCGTGGTCAGGTCGCGGATGCGCACCGCACGGGACTCCTCGTCCACGGCGACGATGCGTCCGACGCCGAGCGGCGCGGAGAGCGGAAGGATCAGGGTCACGGACATGGCTCCACCTTCGTTCAGAACGCTCCGGCTGGCAAGCCGTCCGGACGGGGAGCGGCGATCAGCCCCGCGGTACCTCGACCGCGGCCGCCGAAGAGACCAGGCTGTCGTAGTGGCGGTCGACGTAGAGCAGCGGCGCACCGGGAGTGCCCTCGATCACATCGAGCACATCCAGCAGCACGAGCGCCGAGGGGCCGACCGGGTGCGTCTCGCGGATGGTGCCGCGCACCGCGACTCGGGCCGTCGGCAGGAACGGCTCGCCCGTGGGCAGCATCTGGAACCCCTGCTCGGGGGTGAAGCGCGGCTGGCCCGTGCGGGCGAACGCGTCCGCGATGTGCTCCTGCCCGGCGACGAGGAAGTGCACGAGCGCACTGGGCGCCGCGAGTATTCCGCCGGCGCTGCCGGTCGCGCGCGTGACGGAGAAGACGAGCACGGCGGGGTCGGCGCTCACCGACGCGACGCTCGACAGGGTGAGCCCCACGGGACCGTCCGGAGCGACTCCCGTCACCAGCGCGACGCCGGCGGGATGGTGACGGAACGCCCCCTTGAACTTCTCGGTGACGTCGTTCTCCAGACCCGGGGTGCTCATCGTGCTTCTCTCTGTCGTTGCCGTGGGCGCAGCGTTCGCGTCCACCCTCAACGGTATGCCCGTTCCTGAGGTGTCGGCTCCGATCCGATGTCCGACCCTCGTGCTGGGATGCCTCTATGACGACGGGGACCAAGATCGACCTCACCAAGAGCCTGGACGGCTACCGTGCGCGCACCGGCGAGTTCCGCCTCGTCGACCTGCCCGCGAGCCGCTACCTCGCGATCGACGGACACGGCGACCCGAACTCGGATCCCGCCTACGCGGAGGCCCTCGAGACGCTGTACCCGGTCGCTTACGCGCTGAAGTTCGCCAGCAAGCGCGAGCTCGACAGGGACTACGTCGTCCCGCCGCTGGAGGGACTGTGGTGGGCGGACGACATGGACGCGTTCACGACGGCGCGAGACAAGTCGCGCTGGGACTGGACGATGCTGCTCCTCGTCCCCGAGTGGATCGAGGACGCGCTCGTGGACGCCGCGGTCACGACCGTCCGCGCGAAGAAGGCCCCGCCGCGACTCGATGATCTGCGGATCCTCCCTCTGTCGGAGGGTCTGTGCATGCAGACGCTGCACGTCGGATCCTTCGACGACGAGGCGCCGCTCCTCGAACGCCTGCATGACGAGGTGATCCCGGAGCAGGACCTGCGTCTGGCGGGTCGGCATCACGAGATCTATCTGAGCGACGCGCGCAGGGTGGCTCCCGAGAAGCGCCGCACGATCCTGCGCCAGCCCGTGGCGCCGGCCTGACTACAGCCCCAGGATCTCGACGGCTTTCTCGCGCATCTCGACCTTGCGCACCTTGCCGGTCACGGTCATCGGGAACGCATCGACGAGGTGCACGTACCGCGGGATCTTGAAGTGGGCCAGACGGCCCGTGGCGAATTCCCGCAGCGCCTCCGCCGTGAGCGGCTCCGCCTCCGGCCGCATCACGATCCAGGCCATGACCTCCTCGCCGTACTTCGCGTCGGGCACGCCGATCACCTGCACGTCGCCGACATCGGGGTGGCGGTAGAGGAACTCCTCGATCTCCCGCGGGTAGATGTTCTCGCCGCCGCGCAGGATCATGTCCTTGATCCGGCCGACGATGTTCAGCCGACCGTCCTGGTCCATGGTCGCGATGTCGCCGGTGTGCATCCAGCGTCCGGCGTCGATCGCCTCGGCGGTCTTGTCCGGGTCGTCCCAGTAACCGAGCATGACGGAGTATCCGCGCGTGCAGAACTCCCCCGGAGTCCCGCGCGGGACGACGAGGCCGTCCTCGTCGACGATCTTCACCTCGACGAACGGCATGACGGCCCCGATGGTTTGCGTGCGCGCTGCGAGATCGTCCTCACGCGAGGTCATGGTGGACACCGGGGACGTCTCGGTCATGCCGTAGCAGATGGCCACTTCCGGCATGTGCATCTCGGCGACCACCCGCTCCATGACCTCGACCGGGCACGGGGATCCGGCCATGATCCCGGTGCGCAGCGATGTCAGATCGAACTCGCCGAAGCGCGGATGCGCGAGTTCGGCGATGAACATCGTCGGCACGCCGTACAGCGACGTGCAGCGCTCGGCGTGCACGGCCTCGAGCGTCCTCCCGGGGTCGAAGACCGGCGCGGGCAGCACGACGCACGCTCCGTGCGAGTGCGCGCCCAGCACCCCCATGACCATGCCGAAGCAGTGATAGAGGGGCACCGGCACGCACACGCGGTCCTCCTCGGTGTAGTGCACGCCCTCCCCCACGAAGAAGCCGTTGTTGAGGATGTTGTGGTGCGAGAGCGTGGCGCCTTTGGGAAACCCCGTCGTGCCTGACGTGTACTGGATGTTGATGGGCTGGTCGAAAGTCAGCGCGGCGGCGCTCGCGGCGAGCGCCGCCGGATCCGCCGCCGCACCGGCTGCGAGCGTCTCGTCCCACGCGGGCGTCCCGATGAACAGCACATCGTCGAACCCGACCTCCGCGAGCATCGCCGCGTAATCCGTGGTCCGAAACGCGACCGCACTCACCATGAGCCGCAGCCCGGACTGCCCGATCACGTATTCGACCTCGCTCGTCCGATAGGCCGGATTGATGTTGACCAGGATCGCGCCGAGCCGCGCGGTCGCGTACTGCGTCATCACCCATTCGGCGCAGTTCGGCGACCAGATGCCGACCCGGTCGCCCTTCTCCACCCCCCGGGCGCGCAGTCCGAGTGCCAGCCGATCGATCTCGACGCGCAGCTGGGCGAATGTCCAGCGCCGCCCGCTGGCGGATTCCACGAGCGCCTCCCGGTCCGGATGCAGATCGGCGATCCGATCGAGCATCTCCCCGATGGTCTGCCCGAGCAGAGGAGTGGATGCGATTCCGGACGAGTACGAGATCTGTGCTTCATTGCGCATGAGCACAGGATCCGGCGTGCCCTCCTCGCGCGGCACCCCCGAACGGGGGTGGACCCGTGGGTCCGGGGGTGGCACAGTGTGATCGACGCAAGGAGTCGATGTGGAGCCTTCGCTGAAGACGGCCGTCGCCGCAGTGCGGCGCGACACCGGGCTGCTCGTCGCCTTCGCCGGCGCGGTGGATCGGAGCGGTCGGCTCTACCCGATCACCGCGACCGCCGGGTGCCTGACCTCCGTGCTGGACGGGCTGGTGATCCGCTCGGGCAACGGGCTCGGCGGCCGCGTGCTCGCCGGCGCGCGTATTCAGACCGTCACGGACTACCTCCACGACGACGGCATCACCCACCAGTACGACGGGCCGGTGTCGCGGGAACGGCTGCGCTCGATCGTCGGGGCGCCCGTGGTCGTCGACGGCTCTGTGCGGGCCGTGCTCTACGGAGCCCTGCGCACCTCGGCCCAGCTCGGCGCCCGCACGCTCGACGCGATGCAGGAGTCGGCGCAGCGGCTGGCGTTCGAGATCGCGGTGTCCGAGGCCACGGTGCGGCGGCTGCGCGCCATGGAGACGGCGGCGCTCATGCGCGAGGCCCGCACGGCACCGACGCGTCCGGAATGGGAGGAGGTACGGATCGCTCACGCCGAGTTGCGGGCTCTGGCCGGCAGCGTCGGAGACGAAGGACTGCGCCGTCGTATCGACGACATCGCCGCCCGGCTCACCACGACGGCGCCGGCACGCGAGCGGCCGGCGCTGACCACCAGGGAGACCGACGTGCTGGCACTCGTCGCCATCGGCTGCACCAACGCCGAGATCGGCGTTCGCCTCGATCTCGCCGCCGAGACGGTGAAGAGCTACCTGCGTGGGGCGATGCGCAAGCTCGGCGCCCACCGGCGGACCGAGGCCGTGACGCTGGCCCGCACCGCCGGCCTCCTGCCCTGACTCCGCCCCGGTCGCCTCAGGGGCGCAGGGGTCGCACGGTGAGGATCTGCTGCACCGTCCCCACCGGTCCTCGTTCGTCGTGCAGCACCGTGTCGGTGAGACCGAGCCCGGTCGGGCCGATCGAGACCGTGGTGTCGAAGCCGATCCATTCGCCCGTGGGAACCGCGAACAGGTGACAGGTGAGATCGACGTTCGGGAACGCGACTTCGGTCGGAGCCAGGCGCAGCGTCAGCCCGTTGGCGAAGTCGACCATGCCAAGCAGCCGCGCGATCGGCCCGATCCGCTCCCCTTCCAGCAGCGGGACGCGCGGCCGCAGCCAGCCCCACGCGTGCCCCGGCTGCCGCTGCCCGCGATGGAAGTCCACACTGCGCACAGCCCCGCCCGGCCAGTGATCGCCCATCGCCCAGGGATCGAGCTCATCGCGGCCCGGCATCGCCGGTAGCGCGCTGCCGGCCAGCATCCGGGTATCCGCGGTCTGCATGAACCAGGCCCTGGCGATCACCGCGGCGCGGCCCTCGTGACTGAGCACCGCCTCGACGAGTTCGATCGTGCGACCGGGGCGAAGGATCCGGATGTCGAGATCCACGCGCTCGAGGGGGATCGTGCCGAGGATGTCGTACGAGATCCGTCCGAGCTGCAGATCCCCGCCGCGGCGCTCGGTGTGCTCGGTTTCGATCGCGTGCGCGATGAGACCCAGCGACGGCGCGATGTGCTGCTCCTCGGTGCTCCATGCTCCCTCGACGGCCGAGGTCGGACGGAAGGCGGACGCGTCGATGCGCTCGAAGTAGGCGGGCATGATCGGATCCTACGTGGGCCCCGGCATCGTCGCGGACCCTGCCCAGGGAACACCGCGCGCCGCGGTACGTTGAACTCGTCGAACAGAACGCGCTCGAGAGGAACAGCATGCGCCCGTACCTGGACAAGGCGATCCCCGAGGCTTGGAAAGCCGCCTCCGCCTACTCCGAAGCGGTGGCCGCGGCCACCGCCGCACGTGGTCTCAGCACCGCGGAGGCCGAGTTCATCAAGGTGCGCGCCTCTCAGCTCAACGCATGCGCGTTCTGCCTCGACCTGCACATGCGCGAGGCTCGCGCCGCCGGCATCACGCAGCAGCAGCTCGATGTGCTCCCGGCGTGGCGCGAATCGTCGCTGTACTCGGAGCGAGAGAAAGCGATGCTGGCGATCGCCGAGGCCGCGACCCGCATGCCCCTCGGCGACGAGGCCGAGGCCGACCTCGCGGCGTCGCGCGGTCTGCTCGGCGACGAGGTCTTCGCCGCGGCCGAATGGGTCGCGCTGACCATCAACATGTTCAACCGGATCTCGATCCTCAGCGAGCACCCTGTGCGGCCTCGCGATGCCGAGGGCGATCTGATCCGCTGATCGACGTCATCCGCCGTTCGAAGCCAGGAGGTCGCAGATGATCCAGGGAACCGATACGAGACGACCGCCTTCGGGACCGGGGTGCGCCGAGTGCGAACGCGAGGGAGGCTGGTGGTTCCATCTGCGGCGCTGCGCGGAGTGCGGGCACGTCGGATGCTGCGACGACTCGCTCGGGCAGCATGCCACAGCGCACTACACCGAGACCGGACACCGGTTCATCCAGAGCTACGAGCCGGGCGAGGACTGGTTCTGGGACTACCGCACCGCGCAGATGGTCGACGGTCCAGAGCTCGCCCCGCCACGGAGCCACCCCGAGGACCAGTCCGTTCCGGGCCCGGCCGAGCGGGTACCGGCCGACTGGCAGGATCGGATCCTCCGCGCCAGGGCGGCTCGCGAGGGCCATTCCGGCTGAACGCGAGAACGACCCGGCCCGGCCGCCGCCGGGCGTTCCGCCTACCGTCGAACGCCCGTGCGGATGGCCACGGCGAGGACGGCGAGGATGACCGCTGCGGCGAGCAGCGCTCCCCCGTCCAGCCACCGATGCGCCGCAGCGCCGGTCACCGCGCCCGCGGCGAGCGATGCCCAGAGCAGCAGCGGGCGACGCCATGCCGTCGAGGATCGGCCCGTGACGAGATCGGCGAGCGCGAGTCCGAGGCTGACCAGCGTGCCCGTGGCATAGGTGATCGCGATCCGTGCCCTGCCGTCGGCCAGATACAGGGTGTTGAGGGCGCCCATCGCGCAGGCCAGCAGGGCGAAACGCCACTCGGCGTGCGGCAGGACGAAGCCGACGACGGCGCTCAGGGCGACAGCGACCGCGCTGCCTGCCACCACAGCGCTGCGCCGCCGGGCGTGAGCGCCGACGACGACCCCGCCCGCAGCCACGCCGATCACGAAGGCGACGACGAGCGCGAGCGGAAGCAGCGCCCTGGCGGGCCCATCGGCCCAGACCTCGACTCCCGCCTGCGTGGAGTTCCCGCTCATGAACGACACGAAGAATCCGCCGGTCTCGATGAAGCCGACCGCATCGACGTATCCCGCGACGGCACTCAGCGCCAGAGACAGCACCATCCCCCGCCGTGAGACCTCCCTCACGCTTCGGATCCGCTCGCTCGCACCGCTCCATCCTGCGGCCCGGTGCGGCTCGGCAGCAAACCGGAAACGACAACGGGCCCGTCGGAGAGGATCCGACGGGCCCGTTGGTCGAACGGTTACTGCGCGACAGCCTCGTTCCGACGCGGCAGCACCCAGCCCGCGCGCGGGAAGTGGCAGGTGTAGCCGTCCGGGTAGCGCACCAGGTAGTCCTGGTGCTCGGGCTCGGCCTCCCAGAACGGGCCCTTCGGCTCGATCGTGGTGACCGCCTTGGCGGGCCACAGACCTGAGGCGTCGACGTCGGCGATCGTGTCGCGCGCAACCTGCTCCTGCTCGGTGCTGAGCGGGAAGATCGCGGAGCGGTAGCTCGCCCCGATGTCGTTGCCCTGACGGTTCAGGGTCGACGGATCGTGGATCTGGAAGAAGAACGCGAGGATGTCGCGGTACGTGGTCTTCGACGGATCGAAGACGATCTCGACGGCTTCCGCGTGCCCCGGATGGTTCCGGTAGGTGGCGTGGTCGTTGCTGCCGCCCGTGTAGCCGACGCGCGTGCCGAGCACACCGGGCTGACGGCGGATGAGATCCTCCATCCCCCAGAAGCAGCCGCCGGCGAGGACGGCGGTCTCGGCGCCCGGAACCTGGGCGATGGATCCGGTGTCGGCGGGTCCGCTGGTCATGATGCGTTCTCCTCTGGGGTCTGCGGGGTGGTGGTCTCGAACAGTCCACGGTACGCGCCGTAGCCCTGCTCCTCGAGTGCGGCGGCCGGGATGAAGCGCAGCGCCGCCGAGTTCATGCAGTATCTCAGTCCGCCGGCGTCCCGCGGGCCGTCGTCGAACACGTGGCCGAGGTGGCTGCCGGCTCCGGCCGAGATCGCCTCGGTGCGCACCATGCCGAAGGTGCGATCCGTCGTCGTGGTGACGGCCGCGGGGTCGATCGGCCGGGTGAAACTCGGCCAACCCGTTCCGCTGTCGAACTTGTCCGTCGACGAGAACAGCGGCTGTCCCGAGACCACGTCGACGTAGATGCCCGGATCGTGGTTGTCCCAGTACGCGTTGCGGAAGGGTGGCTCAGTGCCGCCCTCTTGCGTGACCGTGTACTGGTGGGCGGTGAGCGCGTTCAGCGCCTCGGTGGTTCTGCGGTAGTCGGTGGGGTTCATCGTGATCCTCCTCTGCTGCCGTCGCTGGCTGCGGCGTCATCAGAGAGAACGAGCGACGAGCCGGATTTGGTCCCGCGAAGCTGTGCGCCGACTGTGAGTTTCGAGGCGGGCCTATGGAGTGGGTCCGGCCGGCCGCGTCACCGTGCGGACGACGGCGAGGATCCCGGCGACGACGAGGCAGAGCAGCGTGAGCGCCACGAACGACAGCGTGAACGATGTCCGGGCCGCGAGGGCGCCGATCGCGAGCGCGCCGATCCCCGTGCCCGCGTCGAACGCGACGTTCCACGCGGTGCTGGCGACGCCCTTCGCGTGCTCCCCCGCGACCTCGAACGCGCGCACCAGGGTCACATTCTGCATGGTGCCGAACGCCGTGCCGACGAGGATCGCGCCGCCGATGAGCAGGATCGGGCTCGCGGCACCGACGGCCCCGGAGATGCCGGCCGCKATGGCTCCGAGACCGAGCGCCGCGACCCCGAGCCCCGGCAGGATGAACCGATCGGCACCGAGCCGGTCAGCGGGACCGCCCATCGCCCAGCGCGCGAACGCGGCAGCGGCGGTGTAGAGGAACAGGGCGACGACGGTGAGCGCTGCATCGGGCACGAACTGCGGCGTGAACGTGGTGATGGCACCGCCCGCGCACGTCACCGCGGTGAGCGCGAGGATGGGCGGCCAGAGCCGGGCGAGCGCACGACGTTCTTCTCGCGGGCTCTCGTGCGCAACCTGCGCCGGTCCGGCTCCGCTCGCGATGTCGGCCGCTGCGGCGGCGCGCGCATGCTTCGCGATCGCGCTGCCCGCGGCGAGCGCGAACGGGAAGCCCGCGAGGGGCAGCGCCGCGACCGCCAGGGCGACCGGCATGCCGGCCTGGTCGGCGATCCACGGCGAGATCGGGGTGAGCACGAGCTGGGCGCCCGCGACCGCGAGCCCGTAGGCGCCGATCGCGCGGCCGCGTCGCTCGGGCGGGAACAGTGCGCCGACCGCCGAGGATCCGCTCACCGTGACGATGCCGAAACCGATGCCGCGCACGGCTGCGAGCGCCAGGACCTGCCCTGGCTCCGTCGCGAAGATCTCGCCGAGCGCAGGCAGGCCGAGCAGCAGGCAGGCGAGCGCGAGGCTGACTCTCCAGCCCATCCAGGAACGCATCCGTTCCACGACGAGCTGGGTGAGGATCGTGGCGCCCATGAGCACGGCGTTGACCAGCCCCGCGAGGAATTCGTCCCCGCCGAGCGCGACCATGTGCATGGGCGCGACGGGAAGCATCACGGCGAATCCCGCGAAGGCGAACGTCGTCATCGCGAGCAGTGCGGGCATGCCGGGCTCGCGCCACGGCGGTCCTGCGGGTATCGCGACCCGCACCGCGTCACCCTGATCCTGAGCGCTCGTCACCGCGCCACCCTATCGAGTCCGCCGCGGCACCCGGCGCCGCCGCGGACGGGGCGGTCCTGCCAGCCGCGTCAGCCCGCCGCGATCCAGGGCCGGGTGAAGCCGAGCACGCGCTCGCCGTCGAGGTCGGCGAGCGAGACGCCCACGAAGGCCGTCGCGCGCTCCGAGCTCTGCCAGCGGAAGCGGTACTCGTCCGACATCACTGCCGCGGCGATCGCGGCTCCGGCGGACTCGGCCGTCTGTGCGCTCGCGAAGGCGCCGGCGGTCCGGCTCACGTAGGCGCCGAGCAGAGCCGCGTACGGCCCTGGCTCGTCCGGCCGGATCACGTTCTCCACGAACGAGCTCGAGACCGCGGCCGGCTCGATCACGCTGACACGGATGCCGAAGCGCTCCGCGACCACCGCGAGCGACTGCATGAAGCCCTCCACGGCGAACTTCGCCCCGCAGTAGGCGTCGGCGAAGGGCTGGCCGACGGTTCCGCCGACGCTCGTGACGGTGAGGATCCGACCGTCGCCGCGCTCGCGCATCCCGGGGAGCACGAGCTTCGTGAGGTTCACCGGCGCCAGGTAGTTGATGTCCAGCTGGTCCTGCACCTGCTGCATGCTCAGCTGCTCCGCCGTGGCGACGCTCCCCTGTCCCGCGTTGTTCACGAGCACATGGATCCCGCCCCGCTCGGCCTCGATCTCGGTGACCAGCCGTGCGGCCGCGGCGTGGTCCACGACATCGAGCGCGCGCACGTCGATCTCGACGCCGGCGGCGGCCGCTGCCTCGCGCAGCGGCGCGGCGCGACCCACGTCGCGCATCGTGGCGACCACGTGAAGCCCGCGACGAGCGAGCTCGACAGCGGCATGCAGGCCCATGCCCGAGGAGGTTCCGGTGATCAGTGCGACGTCGGTCATGCGAGAACACTATGCCCCGCCGCTGTCGCGGAGGACGCTGCGGGGCGGCGGAGACCCACTCGCCTATTCTGAGGAGGGCGAGGAGAGAAGAATGGTTACGAGCAGTCAGGGCACGGGCGGCACGCGGCGCGTCACGTTGACCGAGGTCGCTCGCCTCGCCGGGGTCTCACGATCGGCCGCGTCCTTCGCCCTCAATGGCCGGACCGATCTGCGGATCTCCGCGGAGACCTCCGCGCGTGTCCGTCTCGCCGCCGAGCAGCTCGGATACAGCCCCAACACGACGGCGAAGACCCTTCGCACGGGCAAGTCCGGCACCGTCGCCCTCATCTCGGACTTCATCGGCACGACTTCCTTCGCCAACGCGATGGTGCGCGGCGCGCTCCAGACTCTGCGAGCGGCGGACACGCTGCTCTACACCGTCGACACCCAAGGGGATCCGGACGTCGAGGCGAAGATCTTGCGGAACCTCCTGAACCGGGATGTCGATGGCTTCCTGTACGCGTCGATGTTCACCCGCGAGGTCGAGATCCCTCCTCTGGCCCGGGACGCACCCCTGGTGCTTCTGAACTGCGTCTCGCCCGACACGGCGGCGGTGATCCCGGATGAACGCGCCGCGGGCGAGAAGGCCGCGTCAGCGCTGCTCGAGGCGGGTCATCGAGACGGGATCTGGTTCATCGGATCCTTCCCCCCTGGTTTCACCGGCGGTGCCGCGTGGAACGGCTGGAGCCCGCTGGCGCTCACCGAGCGGCTGGCCGGGATCGAGGCGAGCCTCGGCGCGGCCGGCACGGCGCTCGCCGGCACCATCTCGATCGAGACCGATTGGGATCTGGCGAACGGCCGCGCCGCCGTCTCCCGCCTGCTTTCCGCGAAACGGACCCCATCCGCGCTGATCTGCGCCAATGATGCTGTTGCCGTCGGCGCCTATCACGCGCTCGGGGAGGCGGGGCTCCGGGTACCCGCCGACGTCTCGGTGATCGGGTTCGACGGCAGCATTCTCACCGAAGCAGTACTCCCCCGGTTGACATCCGTGGCTCTGCCCTACGAGGAGCTCGGCAAGGTCGCCGCCCGGTTGCTACTGCAGGGCGCTCTCCCTTCACGCCCCCACCGCGTCGACATGCCCCTTGTCCCGGGGGCTTCCCTCGCCGCTCCCGCCTCGCCTCGCTGAGCTCCGCCAGGGAGGTCTCAGACCGCGGATTGACACGTGCTATACCCGTATAGCATTATGGGCTGACGCGGATCAGCATGGCGAAGGACCGCGAGACCGGTTACGAAGGAGTAAGCGCATGTTCACATCAAGGTCAGGCGGACGCGCCCCGAACGCATGGTGGGTCGGGTTCGTCTGCGGCATGGCGACGTTCGTCGACACCGGCGTGACGACCGGCGTTCCCATCGCCCTGGTCCTCTTGCAATCGCCCGGCCCCGGGCAACCAGGGCTCACCCCGAACGACCTGGGCCTGCTCACCGGCCTTCTCACGGCGGGAGTCGCGATCGGATCGCTGCTGGGCGGGCGGCTCGGCGACCGCTGGGGGCGTCGCACGGTCTTCATCCTGACCATGGCGGTCATCGTCCTGGGTGCCGCCGCGCCTCTTCTCGGGCTCGGCCTTCCGCTGCTCGTGATCGGGATCTCCCTGATCGGGATCGGCGTCGGCGCCGACCTTCCCGTCGCGCTCGCAACCATCGCGGAAGCGGCTCAGGATCGCAACCGCGGCAAGATCCTGGTCTTCTCCAACCTGCTGGGCGGCTTCGGCATCCTCCTGGCCGTGCTGCTGGCCATCAACTTCGGCGCGGCAGGGCCCCGTGGCGGGCTCATCATCTTCGGATCCTTCGCCGCGATCGCGCTCGGCGTGCTGGCGCTGCGGCTGACGATTCCCGAGTCGGCGGTCTGGCTCATCGCTCGCGATGAGCGGCGCGCGGGAGTGCACACCGTCCGGGCCGAACGTGGACGCCTCCGCGATTTCGGGCGCCCCGCCTACCGCCGGCCGTTCCTGACGCTGCTCGGCTACTACACACTCGCCGCGATGGCCACGAGTGTGGCCGGCAGCTTCGGCACCTTCGTCGCGGTCAACGTCGCCCACGCCTCGATCGGGGAGTACAACTCCTGGACGATCCTCGCCATGCCCGCGGCCGTCGTGGGCGCGCTGTGGTTCATGGCCGTCGTCGACACCAAGCTGCGGATGTCGTACTACGTGATCGGGTCGATCGGCGTCGTCGTCGCGAACCTGCTCCCCGTCGTCCTGAACTTCACCCTTCCGTCGATCATCATCGCCACGGTCGCCACCGTCTTCTTCGGAGCGTTCTGTTTCGAGACCATCATGAAGGTGTGGACGCAGGAGTCGTTCCCGACCATGCTCCGCGCCACCGCCCAGGGCACGATCTACGCCGTCTCCCGGTTCGCCACCGCCGCACTCAATGTCGTGACGCCTGCGCTCGTCCTGTTCAACCCGAGCCTGCTGTACGTCGGGGTGTCGATCCTCGCCGGAGTAGGGTTCTTCGTGGGCTGGCTCGGATTCCGGCGGAACGCCCGCAACGAGTTCGATCTGGAAGCGGACCTCGTCACTTCGGCGGTCAAGACCGATGCACCGGCAGCGTGATGATCCGTCCGAGACACCTCGATCTGAAGGACTCCCGATGCTGACGGTCATCCCGTTCCAGGCCCGCGCCGAGGGGATCCGCCTGCACGGAGCGCAGTATCTGCCCGCCGGTGCCGGTCCGTTCCCCACCGCGATCCTCTTCCACGGGTTCGGGGCATCGCACGTCGAGTTCTCCTCCCTGTTCGTCGCGCTGGCGAGACGCCTCGCGGCGGCCGGCATCGCGTCCATCGCCTATGACCGGGCCGGCCACGGCGAGAGCGATGGCGACTTCTACGACACCTCCGCGTCGATGGACGCCCGCCACGCGCACGAGGTTCTGGCGATGATCGCAGGGCTCGAGACCGTCGACGCGGAGGATCTGCATTTCGTCGGGATGAGCCTGGGCTCGGTGATCGCCTCCGTCGTAGCGGCGGAGACCGCTCTGCCGCTGCGTTCGCTGACCATGTGGTCGACAGCAGCCGTCTTCGTCGACGAGATTCGCGGCGGCACGCTGCAGGGCCGGTCACTCGACACGCTCGACTCCGAGGGGTACTTCGACTTCCTCGGCATGCGACTCGGTCCCGCGATGCGCGACGACGCGAAGACCTTCGATGTCTACGGCCGCGCCGCCGGCTACGCCGGTCCGGTACAGCTGCTCCACGGCACGGACGATTTCGTCCCCGTCCCTTACGCGGAGCGGTACCTCGAGGTCTACGGCGACCGGGCCGAGCTCGTCGTCGTGGAGGGCGCGGACCACGGCTGGGCTCAGGTGCCGCAGCGCGACATCCTGCTCTCACGCACCGTCGCCTTCATCGAATCGAACATCCACGGAACGGAGACCGAATGACCAGCGCGAGCCACGGCACGATCGTGACGCTCCCGAGCGGCAGCGTCCGACTGGAAGGTCACCTCGACCTGATCGAGACGCCCGATGGCGTCCGCCCGGTGCGGATACCCGTCAGCCGATGGCCGCACTTCCCGCCGTCCGGAGAGATCCTTCGAGCGATGTCCTCGAACGCGAGCGGAGTGCGACTCCGGGTCCGCACCGAAGCCACGCGCCTGTCGCTGCGGATCAGGGCTACCCGCATTCAGATCGGCGAGGCGATTCGACCCGCGGGCACGTTCGTCGCCCGGATCGACGGCGTGACCGTTGCGGTCGCCGACGCACCCGTGACCCAGACCCTCGTGGTCTCCCCCGCGGGCGACGACAGCACCACGGTCCTGCATAGCGAGCCAGCGACGATCGAGCTCGCGCCCCTTCCTGCCGGACCGAAGACCGTGACCGTGTTCTTCCCTCAGGGCATGACGATCGACCTCGTCGACATCAGCGGGGACGCGCCCGTACAGCCCGCTCCCCCGGCCGACCGCCCCGTCTGGATCCATCACGGCAGTTCGATCAGCCATTGCGTCGAGGCCGAGCTGCCGACGAGCGTCTGGCCGGTCTTCGCCGCCGAGATCGCCGACCTCGACGTCATCAACCTGGGCTTCGGCGGTCAATGCATGCTCGACCCGTTCGTCGCCGACGCCATCGCCGAAACGCCGGCGGACGTGATCTCGCTGAAGGTCGGAGTCAACATCGTCGGCGCCCGTGCGATGGATCAGCGCACGTTCACGCCGTCGCTGCATGGATTCATCGATCGGATCCGTTCCGGTCATCCCGATACGCCGATCGTCCTGTGCTCCTCGATCCTGTGGCCCGACAGCGATGAGACGCCTGGTCCCGGCAACGTGGAGTTCTTCGACGACGGAAGCATCCGGTGCTTCACCGCGGGCGATCCGGCCGACATCGCCACGGGTGCCTTGACGCTCGCCGAGTCCCGTCGCCACATCCGGCATGTCGTCGATGTCCGCCGCGCCGCCGGTGAGAACATCTCCTACCTCGATGGGTTCGCCCTCTACGGCCCTGCAGACGTCGATCGCTATCCGCTTCCCGACTCACTCCACCCCGACACGGTTCTCTACAAGGAGATCGGCCGCCGCTTCGCCCGCCTCGTGTTCAGCGAGGACGGCCTTTCACCGCGGGCGGGGTTGAGCAGGACGACGTAGGGATCCAGCGAGGAGCACTTTCGCTACGAGGCCGCCTCGCCCGGGTCGCGTGTGGCGACCGCGAGCCTGATCAAGGGCAGGTCGGCGCGTGGGATCACGACGGTGACCGCGATCTCGGGCGAGAGCTGGGCACCGACGCCGTAGACGAACGGATCCGTGTCGATCTCGACGGCCTCGACCTCGCGTCCGTCGACTTCGAGCCGCGCCTTCGGGTTTACCGCGGACAGCCGTGCGTGCCAGGGCTCGCTGCCCGGCGGGCCGCTCGGCGGACCGTCCGGGATGCCGAGCTCGGCGCGGAAGCGGTTCATGAGGATGTGGTTCACGTGCTGCACGAGCTGATTCGGCAGCGACTGGTATTCCTCCGGGTCGTACGTCCACGTGGTGCGCACCGCTTCCCTGAGTATCGGGTACCGCATACGTTCGGCCCCCTCGATGATCCAGGGAGGACGCGGCCACGGCGGCTCCAGCTCGAGGGACTCGCGGGTGACGTCGTCGAGCTCGGCGAGGTTGACGGGATCGTCGTGATCGTCCGGGTTGTGCCACAGCGTGTAGGTGACCGAAACGGTCGTCTGCGTCGAGTGCTCGATGCCGCCGACGAACATCAGGCTGAGGCTGTCGAGATCCTCGAGGGTCGGCTGCGGCACCAGGCCGTAGACCGCGAATGGGAGTGCCCGCACGATCTCCGCACGTTCGATCCTCGGATCGGGGGCATCAGGAGGGAGGACTCCGGAGATCCACATGTCCCGAGCCTGACCGACATCCTGGGTCACGACAACCCTTCGATGCCGCTCGTGGCTGCGCCCCCTACCGCGTCGCCCCGGACGGATCCTTCGGTGCATAGGCGCGGAGAAAGACATCCACCGCGGCATTCACATGCTCCTCGATCTCGCCGCGGGTGAGGATCGCGTCGTCGCCGAGCATCATCGCGCGGTTGATGGGCTCCCCCATGACGAGCCAGTTCAGCTGCGTCGCCGCCTGCACGGGATCGCCGATGGTGAGCGCGCCCGTTGCCGAGATCGCCCCGAGGAGCTCGGCGAGGACCTCGATCGCATAGGCCGGGCCGTTGCGATACAGCGCCTCCGCCAGTTCGGGGGATCTCGTCAGCTCGCCGATCACGAGGCGGCGAAGTGCGAGCACACGAGGATCGAGCACCTGAGCCAGCTGCACGACCAGGCGCTCGCGCAGCAGTTCCCGAGGATCCGCCGTCTCATCCATGCCAGGCGAGGCGGCGAAGGCCGCGCCTCTGGCACCGGTCGTGCTCGTCGTGACGAGTTCGAGGAACAGCGCCCGCTTGCTGCCGAAGTGACTGTAGAGGGTCTGCTTCGCCACTCCCGATTCGTGGGCGATCGACTCCATCGTCACCGACTCGTAGCCGGTCGCCAGGAACTGCTTCTMCGCGGCGTCCAACGCCGCTTCGCGTTTGAGCTTCGAACTCGGTCGCATCCGCTCACCCCCTTGTCAAAATCATACCGAAGAGTCTATTCTCCAAACAAGACCGATGAGTCCAATAACTGGAGGATCGCATGCTGGCACACCCTGACACCCCTGTGGAGTTCGACGCGATGTTGCGGATCGCTCCCGAGACCGGATCCTGGACGGTCTTCGACGTCCCGGACTCCCGCGAGATCTTCGGCACCGGGAATCCTGTGAAGGTCACCGGGGCCATCGACGGGCACCCGATGCGGATCACGCTCATGCCGACCGGCAACGGCGCCCACGTCGGACCGGTCAAGGCGGAGCTGCGCAAGGCCATCGGCAAGGCCGCAGGCGACGCGGTCCGCGTCCGGCTCGACGGGAGGGCATCGTGAACACGCTGAGCACCGCCGCGGGCGACACCGTGACCTACGACCACTACGGTCCGGCCGAGGCTCCCGGCGTGCTGTTCATTCAGGGCGCCGGCCCCACGCGCGCCGATGATCCCGTCACGACGGAGACCGCGCGCCTGCTCGGCGAGAGCGGCGTGCAGGCCGTCGTCTACGACAGAGTCGGCCGCGGCGACTCCCCCGCTGCCGGCCCGATCCCCCTCGAACGCGAGATCGCGGCGATCACCGCGCTCGCCGCGACGATACCGGGGCCCGTCGTACTCGTCGGGCACTCGTCCGGATGCGCAATCGCCATCATCGCGGCGCCGGAAGTTCCGAACCTCGGCGGCCTCTTCCTCTGGGAGGCGCCGCTGGGCCAGTTCCCCGAGGGCGCGCCGGCGTGGTGGGCGGGCGTCGCAACACACATCTCCGCGGGTCACCTGGAGGACGCGGTGGCCGCCTACATGGTCGGCATGCCGCCGGAGTGGCTCGACCAACTGCGACGCTCGCCGGCATACCCCGAGCTCGTCAACTCATGGGTTCCGGACGGGTCCGCGCTCGCCCTGGTCGAAGAGGACGGCGTCGCTGCGCGGTTACGTGGGATCGCCGCTCCCGTCCTCGCTCTCGTGGGCACCGAGACGTTCCCGGGGATGGCCGAAGCGGCGGATGCGATCGCCGACGCCGTGGCGGCCGGGACGAGCGAGAGCCTCGCCGGCGCCTGGCACAGCTGGGATCCTTCCGCGATGAGCGCGCGGCTGGCGGGGTTCGTTCGGGACGGGTGCTGACAGGCTCGTGGCTGGCCCCCGGCGGCTCGCACCCACTGAACCTTTCGAGACCCCTGCGTGCGCGCCGCACCAGTCGCAGCACCGAAGATCCTCGCCTAACTCAGCTTCAACCGGTCGCTCGGGTTCTCCGTGGAAGAAGGTTAAGGTTCCACCTCCGCACAGCAGAAGGTGCTCTGAACTTCATCCGTATACGAAATGAGGCAGCCTTAGTCGCGCTGTCCGGCAGAAACCTAACCACATCTATCAACCGCCCGAAGACAAAGGTGCGGTCAATTGGACCGAGGCCGAGTCCGAGACTGCCGAACCCTTTGGAGCATCCGGAAGATAAGCGAGGCCGACAGGATTTGATCCTACGACCCCTTGGAGGATCCGGTCGATTTCCGGTCTCCGCCGATCGTCTCGGGAACTCGCGGATTCCCTTGTGTTTACAGGGAACCGGGCAGTTCGCTTGGAAGGAGTGTAGCCGGTTGACGGCGGGTCTTGGTGAGTGATCTAGATGGGTTTCTGATAGGTCGTGCTTCGGACTCGCGCCAAGAACAATTTACGGGCTCGAGCGGGATCCGGATAGAGTGGCGGATCGCTGATCGGTGGCCAGCGCCCACGATGTCAAGCTGCGTGGTGTAGTTCGGATTCAGGAGGTTGACGGACGGCTCAGCGCATTTGGAAACCTCGACCCAACGAAGCGTCGGTGGTCGTGCGCATAGGGAGCCACTATCGCGCAAAGCGTCGGGTGGCGCATAGGCGCACTAGACGCCACTCACGACTCGCCCTGTCCGCGCAATGACAGCCCCGGGCTCACGACGCGATTCCATGCACGCTCAGCCACCGACAACCGCTCGCCTTTGCCTGAGCGCTGATCTCAGCGTCCGATTAACATCAGCGCATGGAGCCGACACTAGTGCATTCACTCGAGTTGGTCAGCTCCTTCGAGCGAAGACGCGAGCGCCGACAGGCGAAGCGCAATCGTTGTTGCCGGTTCAACGGCCAGGTAGTGGCTTCCTCTTAGCGCGACGCCCGCAATGAGGGGTGATGTGAGTAGATCAGCGGCGGTTCGGAGGTCCTGCTTGTCGGCCTTGATCGCAAACTGATCGCGAATTGCGCGGTACATGCCGTCGAGGTCGAGACCCGCGGTGACATTGGGGTCGTTCTCTGCAGCCTCGCGTAGCAGAACGGTCAGCACGATGCCGACCAGTCCCTCCTTCGCGCTCCGCACCGACAGAGACTGGGCGAGGGCTTGATGGCCGTCATTGCCTTCCAGAAGTGTCTTGAGGTCGTCGCGTCCAAGCGGGGTCGTGGAGTGTCGACGAACGAGCGATGCAAGGAAATCGGTTGAAATGAGCGCGATCTGCTTGTCCGTCGCCCAGCTTGTCAAGCGCCCGGCAAAACTCGGTCCCACGATCGCCGCGAGCGATGCCCCGTGCTTCCGCTTATGGTCCTCGATCGCATCCAGCTTGACGGCATTCTCGCTGACGACGCCGTGAGTGGACGACTTGGCATCGATAATCGCGACGATACGATCCTTCGGTTGCGTACCGATCTCGGCCACCACATCGGTGTTTCCGGGGCCGCCGACAACCTTGGTGGCCGCACCTAAGTAGCCAAGTGCAGCCGCCACCGCCCGTTCGAGTCGTTGTGGCTGCTCAGACCGCGTGCTGGCAACCTCCAGCTCCCTAGCGATCTCCTCAGATGTCGGTCCGCTCTCGTCAGCGACACCCGAGGTAGTCGACTCGCCGGTGTCGTCGGTGAGCGTGCGACGAAGCGGGAGCGAGGCAGCTAGGTCACGCCCGAATGCCGTGCTGGCATATCGCGCGTACCCGATCTCGCGGATGGCACCGACGTCGAGGAGGAACGGCAGAATCCGCGCTACGGCAAGAGCAGATGTGCTTCGTTCGCCATATCGCGCATCGATCGCCGCGGCCAACGCTGGAGCGCGATTTACTTCGTCGACCAGATCGATCAGCTCGCCGACGGGGAACGTCTTGGCATGAAGTATCCGAATTAAGTCAATGGAGGACCTTGATTCGAGCCACTCGCGAGCAATAGGACTTGCGGAGAACGTGGAGCGGCCAGTCGGCTCAAACAAGCCACAGCCGCGCAAAGTCCCGAGCGAGGACTTGGCGCTACTCTCGCTGAGGCCGAACGTCAGGCGGGTGGCGGAAAGGAAGTCATCAATTGAGATCTGATCAGCCGCAAGCTCAATGAGCGCCGCGACGGACTTATTCACTGGGCTTTCAGGGTTGGCCGGGAGATACCCCAGTCCCCGGCGGCGGTCTGCGTCGATGGACGGGTCCGCCGCAAGCGTCATCAGGAGCGCCTCGATCGCCGGCCCAGACGCGGGAAGCGGCTGGGCGGGCTGATCGCTTTCGTCAGAACTGTCGACCATGTGTAGGGAGAGAGTGGGCAGGATCTCTCTGCCGGCATCCGTAATTGCGTAGAAGTTGTTGTAGAGCCGCTGAGCGAACCCGAGCGAGATGAGCCATGTCATACGGCGCCTTACCTGGTMTCGACTCCGCCAGTCGAGCTTGTACTCATCGTTCGCGAGGTCGTGAAGCTCGACCATTTCACGAGGCCGGTCGCTGATAGCGGAAAGGAGTTCGCCTACGAACTTCGCTCTCGCATGAATCTGGCGCAGCAGACGATCAGGGGAGGGGTCTTTCAGCCACTCACGCCCAGAGGCTCCGATTTCAACCTCCCGCTCGGCGGTCCGGTTCACGAGATCGAAAGGTGCCAACTGATTCGCGTACTGCTCAAGTGTGTACTGCGTATCCGAATCGGGGTTCGTGAACCTCGTCTCTCTTGCGAGCGGACCCGATTCGTCTAGCCACTTCATTAGACGAAGCAACTGATCCCGCCAGCCGTCGGTCGGGCTCGGAAGGGTAGGCACAGCGCCCACTTTTGCCAACCAGGGGAGCTCTTCAGCCTGGGTTTCCATAGCTTAACGATACCGTCCCACACCGCCACCCCATATCAAGCACCGAGGGCATCGACACGACGCCGAACGGCACGCTCCTGCACGGGATCATGGCGTCGATCGCGGAGTTCTACTCGCACCTCGCGCAAGAAGTAGACCGTGGAGACGGGTACGCCGAGGTACGCGGCGAGCTCGCCGACGTCGAGCAGCGGCTCCAGGCCCCAAGGGTTGCCGGTCGGTCCGTGTTCGGTGTCCATACCGAACAGGTGCGTCCTGCTCCCTCCCAAGAATCGGAAGCAACCGGCAAGACGGGACGGCTACCAGAGCAGGCGGCCCGAGCGGGCCGCGAGGGGGCCAAAGTGATGGGTTCTCGATGACCGGATCACATCCACCTACGGAAAAGTCCCGGAAACCCTTGAGTCTCCGGGACTTCTCAGTCGGGCTGACAGGATTTGAACCTGCGACCCCTTGACCCCCAGGTGCCAGAACAGCATTGCCTGGGGAAACTCCCGCGTGATTCTGCGACTCAGCGGTTGCCCTGCGATGCATGGGATGCAGGAATCGCATGATTGTGGTCCCCTTGTGGTCCCCTTTTGGTCCCCTTGGCGCCCCGGCCGCGGAGACCCACTGCTGCAGATCGGACACGGCGCGTCTCGACGGATACTCGGCTTTGTCGCCGGGCGATGCCAACCTAGACGTGACGGTTCGCTAGATCCGTAACAGATCAGATCGAATGCACGAGGTAGGGCAAGGCGGCCGCCCTCTGCGAGAAGGGGGTCCGCCGTGGCTTCGGAGGCTGCTCTGACAACGGGCAAGGTAGTTCTACGCCCGTGGCGTGTCGGAATAGTCCTGGACACGGCGAACCCGACTGCGGTCCGTGAAGCGATCCGAGCTCTGAGCGCGGTATGGGGTGGCATCTACATGCCGCTGTTGAATGTGAACGATGGTAGCGATCGGCTCAAAGAACAGGCCGCCGCGTTCGACGTCGACTCGTTGCACTCCGACATCGATGACGAACAGCTGCAGAAGTTCCTTCGCTCCCCGGGGTGGGCATGGCAAGGCTATGGAGAATACGGACCGCTCGTAGACGGTCCCGAGCCGTCGATCCGACACGGTCTTCTCAAGTGGGTCGAATTGGTCGATATCGGGAAAAGAGTGGCGCAACCTCAGTGGTCGGACGAGGATCCTGATGAGCTGGCCTACGCGGCGATGTTCGGCCTCCCACCTCTGTCCGATGACCCAGATCCGGCAGTGGCTATCTCGATAGCGGAGGCACTGGCGCTTGATCCGTCGCAGTCGACGCCCGGTCTAGTCCGTGCCACTGCCAGCTACCTGACGTTGTTCGGAGCAGAACATCGAAACCGGACCGGAGGAGTCCTTATACTCCGGACTGGCAACACACACGATGTCGTCAACTATTGGAACCTCCGGGCAATGGGCGTCGACGTCACAGCGGTCCCCGCAGGTGCCGCGTCCGAGACATTGGAAGTTCTACTAGCCGGCCCGCTGCCTACGCAGACGTGGATGTCGGGCGGTCCTAGCCCGATATCACGGGAGGTGCTGCCAGTGTACGGTGCGGAGGGCGCAGGACCCGCCCTGCTCGATCTCCTCAACGCACGGGCTGGTCAACTGGGAGTGACAATCAGTCACGAGACCGAGATCCCCTGGCCAAGGGACGCTTTTCCCGGAGTCACGACACGCTTCTCGCGGTCGTTCAGCCAGGACTCCCGGCCGACCGCGCAAATGATTGAGCTTCCGCTTCCCGAACTACCCCTCACGCATCGACCTTCGTCCATATGGCGAGGCATCATCGCCGCCGAGTTGCAGCCCCACACCTCGCAGGGGCACGATCCTCGACTCACGGCGGCTATCCCGCCGTACCGTAGACACTCCCAATTGCTTGAGCAGGCCACCAACCTACAAGGGATCAGGCAGAGGCGTGCTGCCGCGGCCGCACAGGTGATGGGCGTCGACGCCACCGCTGACACAGCACCGCTGGTCTTCGCTTTCAACCTTGATGTCTTCCAGCGCCTCTTCGATGACTCCTCGATTGAGGTCTCACAATCCGACATCGGCAAGTTCCAATCGCGCGCCGCTGAACGGCTGGGCGGCCCTTTTGGTGGCCTCTTTAGCCAGCCGGGGGCGCGCGCGGTCCTGTCTGAGACGGCGCGGAAGGGTGAGGGGCTGCACCTCGATCACCTACGCCGCATCTTCACCGACAACAAAGGCCCGTGGCCAGGGTGGTTCTACAGGGACCAGAAGCACTACGGCGTGGGGGAAGTTCTCAGCATGCTGAACACCGGCCTGTTCGTGCCGACGAGCCGAGTCCAATGCGCTCATTGCCGGGTTGATCGCTGGTTGTCCGCCGACGACCTCGCCACACGAGTCGAGTGCGAGCTATGCGGTGAGCAGTTCAACTTGGCGCTATCGCACGCCCTGGTCAAGCCCGAATGGCGCTATCGACTTGCCGCCCACCTCCGCCCCGACCAAGTTGACTCCCTGGTCTCGGTCCTCGCCACCACCTCGTTGCTACGACAGTTTCGGCACGTGGAAGAAGCCACGATGCCCCACGTCCTAGGACTCGAAGTCGCYATCGACGGGAAGAAGATCGAAGTGGATGTGGCGGTCTACCTTCCCAGCCACGACTGGACTGTGGTGCTGGGAGAAGTGAAGACACACAGCCGGATCGATGAAAACGACGTCCTCAACCTCGAGCTCCTCGAGAAGCGTCTCTCGCAAGCCGGCGTCCGGACCGTCACACTGTTCGCCACGATGAAAGATGAGTTCAACGACACCGAACGATCAGTGCTCAAGGCGCGGGTGGAACGGTCCCGCCTCGTGAAGACATCCCGGGCTGATCTCGCTCCCAACGTACCGATAGTCCTGACAGGACCTGACCTCTCGCATCCGCCCATGTCAGAGGACCACCCCTGGCGCTGGGATCACAACTACCAAGGACTGCTCGGAACGGCACTGACCTCCTGCAAGCGAAACCTCGGGCTGGAGGRCTACGAACGAGCGTCAGCTGACGAGATCACGTGGCGTTGGGATTCTCCCGAGGACGCCTCTGCAACCAACGCCGATGGAGAGTCCGGACAATGAGCGCGCCGTACGTTTCGATCAAACGGCTGGTCGATAACTCCCTCGCCGCGATGCTCTCCGCGGTGGAGATCTACAACAAACCGCAGATGACGTATCGCGACGAGGTGACAGTGATGCTCATCGTCAATGCGTGGGAGCTGGCGCTCAAGGCGACACTGCGGCAAACGAACCGCTCTATCTTCTACAAGAAGGAACGTGGCGAGCGGTACCGCTCGATCGGGATCGACGACGCACTTGGGCGAATGAACGCCAACACGCTGTGGCTCCCGGAGGTGGACGGCGCCGCAGTGACCGCCAACGTGAAGGCTCTCACGGAGTATCGCGACCGCGCGATCCACCTGTACAACGCGCACGGACTCGGTGCAGTCATCTACCCGTTCCTTCAACAGAACGTACTGAACTACCGTGATTTTGTGCTGGCGAAGTTCAAGAAAGACCTTGCCGAATCCATGACCTGGCAACTGCTACCACTTGGTGCGACGGCGCCAGCAAAGGCAGTGCAATTCATGAGGGTCAACAAGAACGCCGCGATGGTCGCCGAGGTAGAAGAGTTCATCAACGAACTACGATCCCTGATGGACGACGCCCAAAACTCCGGCGGAGACATGGGACGTGTCGCGACGATCTACGACATCCACATGCAGTCACAGAAGAAGATAACGAGCGCCGACCTCGTGGTGGCGGTGTCACCAACCGCTGACGGTCGGATCGCGATCCGCAAGACGGACCCGAACCAGACACATCCCTTCAGCGCGACGGAGTTGGTCAAGAAGGTCAATGAGAAGCGCAAGGGCCGGCCGATCACGTCAGATGACCACCAGGCACTCTGCTCGAAAGAATCGCTTCGCGACAACACGACATTCGCCTGGAAGCACAGCAACGGCGCATCACATGTCTGGTCGGGCGATGCCGTGACCTACCTTGTGTCGTTGACCGACCAGCAGTACGACGAGGTACGGGCCCAGTACCGCAAGCATCTCCGCGACGCGAAGAAGCAAAGTCAGAAGAACTAATGGGCCACGCGACATGGCCCTCGGGCAGGCCGAAGGCGCGATGACCGCCCAGCGACAGGCGATGGCGACTTGACGAGCTCCTCGCTTTTCACCTGTGTCGACCCTGCGGCACCACTATGCGGTAGTAAGTAGAGCTATGAGGATCACGGACGACGTCGACTTGCCCGAGGCTCTCATCACGGCGGCCGCCGCCGGGGATCTGGTTCTGTTCGTCGGTGCCGGAGCCTCCATGAACGCACCATCGGGACTCCCCTCGTTCGCCGAGCTAACGGCCCAGCTGGCCGCGGCGACGGGCGTCGAGTGGGACGAGCGACTGGAGCCGGATGCGTTCATCGGGCGATTGTGTGATTCCGATCCCACGGTGAGAGAGCGCGCCCGCGCGATCATTGCTACGCCGGTCTCGAAGCCCAACGACACACATCGCGCAATCGTTCGACTTAGTAGCGCCTGCGGCACCGTACGCATCGTGAGCACGAACTACGACGAGCACCTTTCGACCGCTGCCGCTGAGCTCGCGATTGAGGTTGGCGATGTCTACAGCGGCCCCGCGGTGCCGTTGGGGCGCGACTTCACGGGGCTCGTGTACCTCCATGGCCGTGTTTCGCGGCCCGCGGCAGAACTCGTGATCACCGACGATGATTTCGGCCGCGCGTACCTCTTTGACGGGTGGGCGCGGCGATTCGTCACGGATCTGTTTCTCAATCGCACTGTCCTGTTCGTCGGCTACAGCCACAGCGACGCCGTGATGAAGTATCTTGCACGAGGCCTGCCGCCCACGACGAAGAGATTCGCGCTCACAGACTCTCCGGACGACCCGAAGTGGCGCGACCTGCGCATCACCCCCATCGACTATCCGAAGGCGGCCGAACATGTCGCACTTACAACGGCGCTGGACGAATGGGCACGCCGACTTGAGATGGGCCAGCTCGACCATCGGGCCAGGGTCCACGAGATCGTCCGTGGTGGACCGCCCAAGTTGCCGGTAGAGGCTGACTATCTTGCCGCGGCCCTCAAGCTTCCCGCCGGCGTGAGAGCGTTCAGCGAGAAGGCGCGCGGAGAGGAGTGGCTTCTCTGGGCTGAGCAGCAGCCGGCGTTCTTGTCGTTGTTCACCTCGGGGCGGCACACGACCGACGAGAGCGAAGTATTGGCGCAGTGGTTCGCCGACCACTACGTGGCTGACGCCGAGATGACAGACCTGGCTCTGGCTACCCTCGCACGACAAGGGCCGATCGTGTGCGCTCGACTGCGCCAGGCGATTGCCTACGCCGCCTATGCCCTCCGCGAGTCCTCACCGGAATTGGCGACACGATGGTCCGTTATCGTGACAGCTGGTCTGCGTACACACGATGAAGATCCCGAGGAAACGTGGAACATCCTGCACCGATCGACGAGGCACGGCCTGTCCGTACTTCCTCTCCTGCGGCGCGCGCTCCGACCTCGGATTCAATTCAAAATCGAGCGCCCGTGGTTTCTCGAAGAGACTGAGGCACGCGACCGAACCAAGGCCAGTGTGAGGTGGTCCAGCTCCACGTCAGATCTGCGGCAACTCTGGGAGACAGTGCGCGAGGACCTCCCGGCGGACGCAACTTCCATCCTCCAGATATTCGAACAGTCTCTGAACGACGCATACGAGTTGCTGGCAACGTGCGAGCCGAACAGGTCTTGGGACAGTYGGTCCCATCGGCGCTCAGCTATTGAACCGCACGATCAAGATCGGTTACGAAGTTACGAAAGCACCCTGATCGACGCCCTTCGGGAAACGGGCATCATCTTGATCGGAACAGACGGCTCCATCATCGAACGTTGGCTCAAAAGCGACTTCGCGCTCTTCCGCCGGCTGGGTCTCCACCTTGTCACCGAGCATCCAACCATGAGAGCCCATGACAAGCTCGTGATGCTGCTTGCAGGACCGCATCTTTACGACATTCATAGTAAGCACGAGGTCTTTCGGCTCCTCGCGAGGATCGCGCCGAATCTGGAGGATCGCGATCGGAAGCTGCTCCTCGGACGTGTCCTCGAAGGTCCTCCGCCATTTGACCTCGATCCCGAGCGCGAAGAGCAACTCCACGAAAGATGCATCTTCGACATCGTCGAGTGGCTCACACGCTACGTCAGCGGATGGGACGACCTTGAACGCGCGGCCGCTGCGATCCGAGATCATCGACCGACCATCGGAGTGCGCCCGCATCCCGACTTCGACTATTGGATGGACTCGGGTGGCTGGGTCGAGGAGGCAGCACCGTTCTCCACCGACGAGTTTGTTGGAGCATTCGACGACCACGGTCCCGCGGGCGCCGTCGCGCTGGCAGTCAATCAGTCATACGCCGAAGACGCGCTGGATGGGCCGACCTGGCAGGGTGCGTGCGCCGTCGTGCAACAGGCGATCGAGAGCCGGCCGGACATTGGTCTGGCACTCCTCGGAGAGCCGATCGTCTCGGAGAACCCTGTACGAAAAAGCGACTTCAGGGCTTCAGTCATCACCGGGCTCGGCAATGCCAAGCTCACGGACCAGCAGATCGAACCGGCGCTCGCATCGCTGCTAGCCCTCGTCGCGGATGCGCGACTCGCCCGTTCGATCAGCGATCTCTGTCTCTCGGCTGTGGAGAGTGGCGCACCGGAGCACTCGGAGTCAGTGCTGGTTCGGCTCGATGAGCTGGCAAGCGCTGTGTGGGACACGCACGCTCCGGAATTGGAGGAACGCGACTCCCAAGATTGGCTGATGCTCGGACTCAACACGTGGCCCGGAGTTCTCGCACAATATTGGGTCAACCGTGTGCGCGTGCGGTGGACAGCCGAGGGGGACGATTGGCGAGGGCTTTCCACGGCCGACAAGGAAGCCGCGGCGAGGCTGCTGGATCCCGCTGACTACGCAACTCGCGCGAGTTTGGCGATCATCGCCGCGGACACATACTTCCTATTCGGTGCTGATCCCACGTTTGCACGCGAGCACCTCTTTCCATTGTTCGAGGCCACGACAGGCGAAAGAGCGACCCAAGCCTGGAAGAGCTACCTCCACCACCCCCGAGCCAACGATGCGATGCTGGAGGCCGGCTTCTGGCAGCAGCTGACTTCGGCCCATGATCTGATCGCTGGCCTGGGCTCCGAGCACGGTCTTGAGCGCCAGTACTGGTGGATGATGGCGTCAATCTGCATCCGATCGGGGGCAGCAGACGGTGTCGATGCGCCGGCTTTTCTCGCCAGCCTCACCGAGCCTGCGCAAGTTTGTGGCTTCATCAGTGCGATGGCCGATGTGCTCCACGACATCGACGAAGCGGAGTCGACGAACGCTTGGACTGCGTGGCTTGCCAAAAGCGTCCGAGTTCGCCTCTCTCAACCGATCAGCATGATTCCCGCGCAGGAACGCACAGCGTGGGGCGACATGGCGCTCCGCACGCCCAGCGGCATCACCTTGGAGACACTCGAAGTCACGGACTTAGCGCCGGGACCGCTCGGGGAGCACACCACGTTTGACGACCTGCCGGCCGAGATCATTCGCACGCATCCGGACAAGATTGCCCAGATCATCACCCGTCGCCTCGCACTGATGAGCCAATCTGATTGGCACATCGCTCACGAATTGCAATCAGTCGCAGGCCTGCTCAAGGAGAGCGGCGTCAGCGATCTGGAACTTCGAAACCTCGCGGAACATGCGATACGCATCGGTGTCCACAGCGCCGCGTCCTGGGCCGACGACGTCACCTGAGAACCCGGAAAGCCGGAGTCAAGCGGAACCAACGCCTGTAGGTCGGATCAACCATTGTGGCGCGTTCCGCAGTGGCAGTTCGCCGTTGCGCGGTCGGTAGGCGAGCCTTCAGAGAGACCTTCTGGGCGCCCGGTTCCACCAGGCTGAGTGGGGTGCCGCCGATCAGTGGGTGGTCTTACTGAGTGTTATGCCGTTCGAAGGGCATGCCGCGTATGACTCGGAAGGCACCTCGGTGGCCGCCAGCGCGTCACTCTCTCACGGCCCTAACCTCATCGTGGTCGGCGGCCGTCAAACCATGGGGCGCTGGTTCTGATGCTCCTCGGTTGCGTACCGCAGGAAGAACGCGACTGTGGTTTCCAGATCGGTGACGGCGATCTCAAGGAAGTTCGCGTAGACGCTCATACTGATCGGATGCTCCGAAGGATTCCGCACCGAATGCGGGCCAACCCCGATGCCCGCTGAGATCGGGACGTTTCCGTGGGACACGCCCGCGCAAGCCATCCAGCACGACTCCATCAAAGTGGGATAGCTCGGTCGCACAGCGCGGCTTGCTTCCCGAACGACGCCGCTCAACGCCACCCTCTTCGACGTCGTCACCTTCTCCGGGTCAAGCCCCTTGATCGGCTCCGCGATCTCGTGGATCGTCTCTTCAAGGTCATACACCGCGCTGAGATCCGGATTTGCGTTAGCAACGACCGCCATGTCAACAGCGCTCTGGGTGTCCCACCACATCCGCTTGAGGAATCGCTCAACCCGGACACGATGAGACGGGTCCGCGATGAGCCAATGTGCTGTCGCTATGCACTCGATCGCGACTCTCAGCACAACGAACGACGTCAGAGCCGGGGTACGACCGTCGCAGGCAGATCCGATGTAGTGCTGTGCCAGTCGGAGTTGAGTCCGCACCATGTCCGATGGGAGGAACGTTTCCTCGAAGCAGCGATCAACCGCTGACGCACGACCTCCAGGGATCACTTTCACAGTGTCAATAAGCTCGCCCACCTCTTCCAGGCGGGCCCGGGCGACACGTACATGATCTTGCGGGTCAGGTTCCTGAATCCGCGCTTCAAAGAACGCAGAGATGCGCCCCAACTCCTCCTCATCGATCTCCACAGGTTCAGGCTACGTCGAACGCCGCTGACACCCCCCGCCGACGCAAGGACGAACAGGCGCATCTCCGGAGATGCGTTGGGCCACCTCGCCGCCATTCGGCGCCGAGGCTCTCGATTGCGGCCAGTCCGGAGGGCATTGGTCCCCTTTTGGTCCCCGTCGCCCACAGGCCACCCGACAGAGGCGCCCCTATGGGGTGCCTGACGGCTGGACTCGACTCCCAGGGGACCACATGGGGACCACCTGAACGAACCCCAGATATGACTAGCCCTGGTGAGATTTACCGTCTCACCAGGGCCCTTGTGGTCGGGCTGACAGGATTTGAACCTGCGACCCCTTGACCCCCAGTCAAGTGCGCTACCAAGCTGCGCCACAGCCCGTGGACGACCGCACCGAAGCGCGGGCAACTCGACCATCCTAGCCGACTCGAGGAGCGTCCGCGAAACCGGGTGAGGCGCCGGGCGCGGCGCGTGTCGCCGGCCCCGCGTATCGTCAAGACATGTCAGCAATCACGACGAAGGCAGCGACGCCCACGGAGTGGGAGGACGTGCAGCGCACGCTCACCGGAGGCGGCGACGGCGCCTCGTGCCAGTGCGTGTGGCCGGTGCTGCGTAACAAGGACTGGAACGCCACGACGAAGGACCAGCGCGTCAGGATCCTGCGGGACGAGATCACGACCGGTCCCCCGCCGGGCATCGTCGCGTACGTCGACGGTGAGGCCGCCGGCTGGATCCGCATCGGGCCGCGCCCGGCGCAAGCTCGCCTCGCCTATACGCGCAACATCGTCGCCGCGACGCAGGAGCCGCTCGACGATGGCAGCGTGTGGGCGGTGACGTGCTTCTCCGTGCGGCGCGACCATCGCGGACAGGGGTTGAACGCTGCCCTCCTCGGAGCCGCCGTCGACTACGCGCGCGAGTCCGGCGCCCGCGTCATCGAGGGCTACCCCGTCGACACGGCCGCGATGAAGGTGTCCTCGAACGAGCTGTTCCATGGCGCGCTGTCGACCTTCCTCACCGCCGGATTCTCGGTCGTCGGCGAGCTGCGATCCGGGCGCCCCCTGGTGAGCATCGACCTCGCGGGATAGTCGTGAACGCCGATACGACAGCGTCGGCCCGCGCATCTCCTCGCTCCTACGATGGAGGGATGCAGAGCCGCACCCGACTTCGCGCCCTGTGGCCGTTCGCGCCGTACCTCGTCGTCGCCCTGGTCCATGTGATCGTCCTCGCCGCCCACAGCCCTCTCGCGGTTCCGACGAAGGCGCTGCTCATGCCGCTACTCGCGGTCCCTGTCGCGCTCACCTGGAAGACCCTGGCGCCGCGCGGAGCCACGGTCTTGCTGATCGCCGCCCTGTTCTTCTCCTGGCTCGGCGACGAGGCCGGGCTGTTCTTCCCCTTCGCCCCGGAACTGCCGCTCATGCTGGGCTTCTTCGGGCTCGCGCACGTCGCCTACATCCTGCTGTTCCTCCGCCACCTGCGCGTGCGCCGGCTGCCGCTCTGGACAGTGGTCTACCTGCTCTGGTGGCTGTTCATGATCGCGATCCTCGGACCGCACACCGGATCCCTGTTCGCGGCGGTCGCCGTGTACGGGGTCGTGCTCGCCGGGACGGCGGCGACCTCGGCGCGCTGCCACGCGATCGTCGCTTGGGGTGGCGTCTTCTTCCTCTCCAGCGACACGATCCTGGCCTTCCGACTGTTCCTGCCCGACACGATGCCCGACTGGACGAGCCCCGCCGTCATGGTCACCTACACGATCGGGCAGGGCTTGATCGTCGCCGGCGCGCTCCTGACCCTGCGGCGCGGCGAGGCCCGCCAGACGCCGGTCGGCGCCGGTGCGATCGACCGCGGCACGGAGGCGCTCGCATGAACACGGATCCCTGGGCCAGCGGCCCCGTACGCATCGACAGCTGGCTCTGGGCTGTGCGCGTGTTCAAGACCCGTTCCGCAGCGACGACCGCGTGCCGCGCCGGCCACGTGCGACTCAACGGAGACCGCGTCAAGGCATCGCAGAGCGTGAAGATCGGCGACGAGCTGCGCATCAGGATCAGTGGGTTCGATCGGATCCTGATCGTGCGCCAGACCCTGGTCAAGCGCGTCGGCGCTCCCTTGGCCGCCGTCGCCGCCGAGGATCGCACGCCGGCCCGCGATCCGATGGCCGCCGCGGGCTTGCGGGATCGCGGAGCAGGGCGCCCGACCAAACGCGAACGCCGCGACATCGATCGGCTGCGCGGGCGCGATCCCGATGGCGAGCGCACCGGTCACTAGTCGATAATTCCAATGCGATCAGGGAGAAAAGTTATCCACACCCCCTCCTGAGTTCGAAGTTCTGTTCTATAATGGGAGCATGAACAAAGCCCCGCTCCGGCCCGCCGCAGATCGCGGCGCGCTGCTGGATGCGTGGGTGACGAAGCGGGCCGAGATCGCACGACTCGAGGGCGRGGCTTCCGAGCTGCTAGCCGCCAGGGCGGTGATCTTCGACGAGGATGTTCGCGCCGATCCGCAGCACCGTGACATGATCCGCCGGTCGATGATCGCGGAGTACTCCGCCGCAGGGCGCATCTCCAAGACCGCCGCGGAACTCGGTTTCAACGACGCTGCCGCCCTGAGCGAGTTCTTCCCCGCACTGCGTCATGCCCTGCAGCAGGGCGCGATCACGGCTCAGCACGTCCGCGTGCTGGTTGCTGCCGCCGCGCCCGTTCGTGAGGCGGTGCTCAACGGCGACCTCGACGCCGAGGCGCTCACGGTGTACGAAACCGCCGCCATCACGGTCGCCGAGCACGAGACGCCGGCGCGCACCCGTCCGTACGCTCGGCAGATCGCGGCGACCCTCGCGGGAGAGAGCATCCGGGAGCGCCACGCCAGGGCGGCATCCGAACGTCAGATCACCGTCCGCCCCCTCGACGACGGACTGGCTCTACTGACGGCGGTGCTGCCGGAGGTATATGCCGTCGCGATCATGGATCGCCTCCGCAGCCTTGCGACGGCCGTCGCGGCCACCGGTCGGAGCGCTCACGAGAACGACCTCGGTCTGATCTTCGCCGACCCGATCACGGAACGCTTCGCGGGCGCGGATCCCGAGGAGTTCCCCTTCCCCGAGGATCTCCTGCCCGACGATCCTCGGCTGCAGACGTACGACCGCATCGCAGCGGCAGGAACCTACGCCCTCGACCCGGATCACGACCTTCACGATCCCGAGACCGACACCTGCGAAGCCACGAAGGTCGGGCCCGACGCCCGACCGGAGTTCATCGCGGCGGACGGACGCACCCGCCGCGAGATCGAGGCCGACACCTTCATCGACCTGCTGCTCGCCGCGACTCCCTCCGAGGCTCTCGGCACGGGACTGGAACGGATCACCGCGACGGTGCAAGTGACGATCTCCGCCACCACCCTCGCCGGAGAGGACGACCGACTCGCCGAACTCGATGGACACGGCCCTCTGCATCCCGACATCGCCCGCGATCTCGCCCATCACGCCCGCGGATGGAACCGGCTGTTCCTGGATGACACCGGGATGGTCACCAAGGTCGACCGCTACACGCCGACCACCGCGATGAAACGGTTCCTGAGGGCGAGGGATCAGCGCTGCCGCTTCCCGGGCTGCCACACTCCCGCCCTCCGCTGCGAGATCGATCACAATCACGACTACGCCCTGGGCGGGCTCACCGAGATCACCAACCTGAGCGACTTCTGTCCAGGGCATCACGCGCTCAAACATCCGGATGTCGACGAGGGCCACCGCTGGACCGCGCGGCAGCTCCCCGACGGCTCCCTGCGCTGGACCAGTCCGATCGGCCGCGCCTACGACGATCGCGCCCCACGACGCGTCATGTTCGTCTGAGACCCGCCGGTACTAGTCCGCCGGCAATGCAGCCTCGTCCAGTTGCTCGAGCAGCCAGCTCACCGGCTGCACCTCGGCCGGACCACCATCGCCCGTCAGCTCCTCGATCCGCGCGGTCAGGCCGCGATCGCTCGTGACGACGAACACGCGATCGCCCGCTGCCACACGCTCGCCGGCGACAGCGACGATCGTGTCATCGCCCGCCGCGGGAGCACGCACGATCTCGACCGCGCACGCCACGTCGGCACTGTCCGCCGGATCGGCGACCTCGCGTGCCGCCCCTTCCGCGACGAGCACGACCCGCGGATGCCAGCGCGTCGAATCCAGCGCGACCCGCTCGGCCGAGACACCGCGCCGCGCCCAGGCGTCCAGCCGGTCGCGAAGGCGCGCGGTCGCTCCCGCACGGTCCTTCCACCAGCCGTCCGGCACGGATCCGACCACGTTCGCCGCGTCCACCACGACCACTGGCCGCACGCCCAGCAGCGCCCGCAGTTCGGGCCATGACTCGGCGAAACCGGGATGCAGCGGACGGTGGTCCACCTCGTCGACTGGCACCCATTGCAGCGCGAGGCTCTCCGGATCACTGATCACCGGCTCGAACGGTGTCACCACGTCCGCGACGACGGTCGTGTAGCTCCAGATACCCAGATCCAGCACGCTCTCGAACTGCGCGCGGACGGCGCCGTCCGGCACGCCGGCCTCCTCCTGCGCCTCGCGGATCGCGCCCTCACGAGCGGACTCGCCATGATGCAGCGCTCCGCCGGGCAGCGCCCAGGTGCCGCCGTGGTGGCTCCACGCGACTCTGTGCTGCAGCAGCACGCCGCGCTCCCTGTCGTGGGCGAGCAGCCCTGCCGCGCCGTACCGGCCCCAGTACCGCTCCCCTGTCGGCGCCACCACCCAGGCATCGCCGCTGTTCAGCGGCCCGTGAGGGCGCCGGGGTTCGCCGGGTTCCGGGGGAACGATCGTCACCCCTCCACCCTTTCACACGCCGTCGAGGGGTGGCCCTGTGCGACGGCTCATTGCACGCCTTCGCCGTTGCAAGAATGGACGGTATGAACGACGCCTACGAAGTGGACGACGATCCCTCCCGCATCCAGATCGAAGCCGTGTGGACGTGGCTCTCGACGGAGGTCTACTGGGGTCGCTGGCGCACGCGCGCCGACGTCGAGGCCCAGCTCGCGACCGCCTGGCGCGTCGTCGGCGTCTATCGCGCCGGGACCGGCGAGCAGGTCGGTTTCGCGCGCGCGGTCTCGGACGGCGTCGGCTTCGCCTACCTCGCCGACGTCTACGTCGACCACGAGCACCGCGGCCACGGCCTCGGCAAGCGCCTGATGCAACTCATGATCGACGACGGCCCCGGCGCGGACATGCGCTGGACGCTGTTCACGAGCGACGCGCACGGCCTCTACCGGCAGTTCGGATTCACCGAACCCGACCGCACGGCAATGGTGCGCGCCTCCCGCCAGGGCTACAGGACAGGAACGGCGCCGACCCTGGAGTCGGCGCCGTATCCTCAGCGCTGCCGGCGCTCGCGCACCCGCATGTTGATCACGATCGGGGTGCCTTCGAAGTCGTACAGCTCGCGCAGCCTGCGCTGGATGAACCGGCGATACCCCGGGTCGAGGAAGCCGGTCGTGAACAGCACGAATGTCGGCGGACGCGTGGTCGCCTGGGTACCGAACAGGATCCGGGGCTGCTTGCCGCCGCGCAGCGGGTGCGGGTGTGCGGCGACCAGCTCGGAGAGGAAGGCGTTGAACTTGCCGGTCGGGATCCGGCGGTCCCAGTTCTCCAGCGCGGTCTCCAGCGCCGGGACCAGCTTGTCCAGGTGACGACCGGTCTTCGCCGAGATGTTCACGCGCGGAGCCCAGGCGACGTGCGCCAGGTCCTGCTCGATCTCGCGCTCCAGGTACCGGCGACGGTCCTGGTTCTCCATGTCGTCGTCGAACAGACGGTCCCACTTGTTGAACGCGAGCACGAGCGCGCGGCCCGACTCCAGCACCATGTCGATGATGTTCAGATCCTGAACGCTGATCGACTGGCTCACATCGAGCACGACGACGGCCACCTCGGCCTTCTCCAGCGCCGTGGACGTGCGCAGCGACGCGTAGAAGTCCGCGCCCTGCTGCAGGTGCACGCGGCGGCGGATGCCGGCGGTGTCGACGAGGCGCCACAGCTTGCCGCCCAGCTCCACGACCTCGTCCACGGGGTCGCGTGTGGTGCCCGCGAGCTCGTTGACGACGACGCGCTCCTCCCCCGCAGCCTTGTTCAGGAGCGAGGACTTGCCGACGTTCGGCCGGCCCAGGATCGCGACGCGGCGCGGTCCGCCGATCTCGCCCTTGGCGACGGCGGAGACCTCGGGCAGCTTCTCCATGATCGCGTCGAGGAGGTCTGCGACTCCGCGTCCGTGGATTGCGGACACGGGGTACGGCTCGCCGAGACCCAGGTTCCACAGCGCGGCGGCCTCGGGCTCCTGCCGGGCGTCGTCGATCTTGTTCGCGACCAGGAAGACGGGCTTGCCGCTCTTGCGCAGCAGCTTCACGACGTGCTCGTCGGTCGAGGTGGCGCCGACCATCGCGTCGACGACGAACATCACCACGTCGCAGAGGTCGATCGCGACCTCTGCCTGCGCGGCGACCGAGCGGTCGATGCCCTTCGCGTCGGGCTCCCAGCCACCGGTGTCGACCAGCGTGAAGCGCCGGTCCATCCACTCGCCCTTGTACGTGACGCGGTCGCGCGTGACGCCGGGGGTGTCCTCCACGACCGCCTCGCGACGGCCCAGGATCCGGTTCACGAGCGCGGACTTGCCGACGTTCGGCCGGCCCACGATCGCGATGACCGGCAGGGCGGGCAGGAACTCGATCCCGTCCTCGCCCGCGACGAGACCCGCGAGCAGCTCGGCGTCCTCGTCGTCCAGGTCGTAGTCCTCGAGGCCCGCGCGCAGGGTCGCGGCGCGCGACTCCACGAGCTCCGCGTCCATCGCGTCCAGCTTCTCGGCAAGACGGTCTTCGCCGCCCTCGTATTCTTCTTCGTCAGCCATTGTCGGCTCCTCGCTGCGCTCCGGGCGCACGTCGCTCGATCACCGCGATCACGGCATCGATGGTCTCCTCGAAGTCGAGGTCGGTCGAATCCACGACCTCCACTCCTTCCGCGGCGGTGAGGAAGTCCACCACCGCGCTGTCCTTGGCGTCGCGGTGGTGCAGAGCAGCGGCGACCGCCCCTGCATCCTCCGCGTCGAGTTCCGCGGCCCGGCGCGCTGCGCGCACCTCAGGTGCCGCGGTGAGCAGGATCCGCACGGGGGCGTCCGGGGCGACCACGGTCGTGATGTCGCGCCCCTCCACCACCACGGCGGGGTATTCGGCCGCTCGGGCGATCCGGCGGAACGCGTCGTTCACCTGCGCGCGCACGGCCGGCACGCGTGCCACGCCGCTCACGGCGCCCGTGACGCGCGGGTCGCGGATCGCGCCCGTCACATCCGTCGCGCCGACGTGCACGAGACGGTCGTCGGGGTCGAGCCCCTGCGCGAACGGGAAGTCGGCGGCGGCGGCCAGCACCGCTGCCTCGTCGGCGGTGTCGTCACCGCGGTCCAGGACGTGCCAGGCCAGCGCGCGGTACGCGGCGCCCGTGTCCAGGAATCCGTAGCCGAGGCGTCGTGCCACGGCCTTGGACACGCTGGACTTCCCGGATCCGGCCGGGCCGTCGATCGCGACGATGAAAGGCGCCTGCGCCGCGGTCCCTGAGCCTGTCGAAGGGTCAGTCATCGGGCATGCTCGCAATCCGCCATCCCCTGGCCTCCAGTCCTTCGACGGCGCCGCGGAGCGCGGCCGGCGTCACGCTGATCTCCGCGAGGCCGAACTGTGCACCAGGCGAGTGCTCCAGGCGCAGGTCCTCGACGTTCACCTCGAGCTCGCCGAGTTCGCCGAAGAGGCGGCCGAGCTGACCCGCGGTGTCGTCGATCATCACCACGAACGACTCGAACCGGCGGTTCTGGCCGTGCTTGCCCGGCAGCCGCTCGACGCCCTCGTTGCCGTGCCGGATCGCCTCGGCGACGGTGCGCCGGGATCCGGTGCGGTCGGGCTCGCGCAGCGCGTCGGCCACCTCGGCGAGGTCCGCCGCGAGCGCGTCCAGCACCGACACGACGGGGGCCGCGTTCGCGCCGAGGATCTGCACCCACAGCTCGGGGGCGGAGGCGGCGATGCGCGTGGTGTCGCGCACGCCCTGGCCGGCGAGGCGGAGAGAACCGTCCTCGGCGTCGGCGAGGCGGGCGGCGAGCAGGCTCGCCACGACCTGAGGAACATGCGAGGTCAGCGCGACCGCGCGGTCGTGCTCCTCCGGAGTCATCTCGAGCGGCATCGCCTCGAGGTCGAGAGCCAGGCCTTCGACGAGCGCGAGATCCGCCGCGCGGGTCTCCTCGTCGCGGCAGACCACCCACGGGCGGCCGATGAAGATGTCGGCGCGCGCCGAGATCGCTCCCCCGCGCTCGCGACCGGCGAGCGGATGGGATCCGATGTACCGCGTCAGATCGACGCCGCGCGCGCGGAGCACGCGCAGCGGCTCAAGCTTGACGCTCGCGACATCGGTGACCACGGCTTCCGGGAACCGCGTCAGCTCGGCCTCGATGACGTCGGCCGTCACGTCCGGCGGCACGGCGACGACCACGAGCGACGGGGCGTCATCCTCCCGGGCGGCGCGACCTGCACCGTAGTCGATGGCGAGCCGCAGCTGCGCAGGAGAGGTGTCGGCGAGGGCGACGTCGACGCCCTTCGCGGTCAGGGCGTGCCCGATGCTGGCGCCGAGAAGCCCCGCGCCCACGATCCGGATGGTTCCGGAAAGTCGCGCGGCACGCTCGTTCGGCGTCCTGCTCGTGTCGCTCACTCGTTCTCCTGCGCGTCTCCCCGCGCGGCGTCGGTCCCCGAGGCCGTCGAGGGGTTCGAAGCGCCCTCGGCCGGGGAATCCTGGCGCGACAGGGTCAGAAGCGCGCCGAGTTCGATTTTAGTCAGTTCGCGGGACTTCCCCGCCGGGAGCGTTCCCAGGTGCAGCGGGCCGAACTGACGTCGCACGAGTTCGGTGACCGGGTGACCGACCGCGGCGAGCATCCGGCGCACGATCCGATTGCGTCCGGAGTGCAGGGTGAGCTCGACGAGACTTGATCCCGCCCTGGTCGCCGAGCCCGTCGAGGCGTCCAGCAGCCTCGCCTTGTCGGCCGCGATCACTCCGTCTTCGAGCTCGATGCCCTTCGTGAGCTTCGCGATCGTCTGCGCGGTGACGACGCCCTCGACCTTGGCGATGTAGACCTTGGTCACGCCGAAGGAGGGGTGCGCGAGCACGTGCGCGAGGTCGCCGTCGTTAGTGAGGATGAGCAGCCCGCTGGTCTCCGCGTCCAGGCGCCCCACGTTGTAGAGGCGCTCCTCGTAGTCCTTCGTGAAGCGGCGCAGATCCGGGCGCCCGTTCTCGTCCTTCATCGTGCTGACCACGCCGGTGGGCTTGTTCAGCATGACGTAGCGCTTGCCGGTGTCCAGCTGCACCGCGGTGCCGTCGACATCGACCAGATCGTTCTCCGGGTCGATCCGTCGGCCGAGCTCCGTGACGACGGATCCGTTCACCCGGATGCGTCCTTCGACGATGTACTGCTCGATCACGCGTCGCGATGCGACACCGGCGTTCGCGAGCACCTTCTGCAGGCGCACGCCCTCAGGGAGTTCGGTCGTCATCATGCCCTTTCACTGAATCCTTCTGAGCCGTCGTCGAGCAGCGGCGAGATCGGCGGCAGCTCGTCGAGCGAATTGATGCCGAGGTTCTGCAGCAGCGCGTCGGTCGTGCCGTAGTTGATCGCCCCGGTCTCGGAGTCCTGGAAGAGCTCGGTGATGAGCCCGCGGCCGAGCAGCGTGCGCACCACCGAGTCGACGTTGACGGCGCGGATCGAGGCGACCTGACTGCGGGTGACCGGCTGCTTGTAGGCGATCACCGCGAGCGTTTCGAGCGCGGCCTGGGACAGCCGCGCCGGAGCCTGCCCGCCCACGAAGTCGGCGACGAGATCGTCGTAGTCCTCGCGCACGTACAGCCGCCAGCCTCCGCCGACCTCGCGCAGCTCGAAGCCGCGACGAGGACCCTGCCCCCGCCCGTCGTACTCGTCGACGAGGGACYCGATCGCCTGCCGCACCGCGGGCACGGGCGCGCTGACGGCAGCGGCGAGGGAGACGAGGCTGTGCGGCTCGTCGATGATGAGCAGGATCGCCTCGAGCTTCTCCGTGAGCGGCTGCTCCACGGTCATGGTGCCCACGGGCGCAGCGTCGTCGGTCATGGTGTCATCGGTCATGGTGTCATCGGTCATAGTCGGCTCCCAACGTCGCCAGCATCTCGTCGGTCCAGTGCTCGGCAGACCATCGCAGGGTCAGCTCGCCGAGCGGCTCGAGCTGTTCGAAGGAGAGCGCCGCATGCCGGTACAGCTCGAGTACGGACAGAAAACGCGCCACCACGATCCCCGGCTCCACAGCCCCCGCCACGATCTCACGGAACGTCACGGATTCCGCGCTGCGCAGCAGCGTCACCACGATCGCGGCCTGTTCCCGGATGCTGACGAGCGGCGCGTGCAGGTGGTCGAGGCCGACCGTCGGGATCTCCTTCGGCGCGAACGCGAGCAGGGCGAGCGTGCCGAAGTCGGCGGTGCTGAGCGTCCACACCAGCTCCGGCGTGCGTGCGCGGTGCTTCTCGTCCAGCCGCACCGCGCGGGCGTGGCGCCGATCCTCGTACTGCAGGCTGCGCGCGAACCAGGTCGAGACCTCTTTGAACGCCCGATACTGCAGCAAACGCGCGAACAGCAGATCCCTGGCCTCCAGGAGCGCGACGGACTCGGCGTCCACGAGCTCGCCCTGCGGCAGGAGCCCGGCGACCTTCATGTCGAGCAGGGTCACCGCGACGACGAGGAACTCGCTGGTCTCGTCGAGGTCGTCCCCTGAGCCTGTCGAAGGGTCGGATCCGAGGTCCCGCAGGTACGCGATGAACTCGTCGGTGACCCTGCTCAGCGACACCTCCGTGATGTCCATCTCGTGCTTCGAGATGAGGTTCAGCAGCAGGTCGAACGGCCCGTCGAAGTTCGACAGGGAGACACGGAACCCGGACTCGGGCTCGGGGATAGGGGCGTCCTCGGGGATCGCGTCAGGCGACGGCGCCACGAGCGACCAGCTCCCGGGCCAGTCGCAGGTACGCCTGTGCGGCGGGATGCTCCGGCGCGAACTCGGTGATCGGCACCCCCGACACCGAGGCGTCGGGGAACTTGACAGTGCGCCCGATCACGGTCTCCAGCACGTCGTCGCCGAACGCCTCGACCACGCGCTCCAGCACCTCGCGGGAGTGCAGAGTCCGCGCGTCGTACATCGTCGCGAGCAGGCCGTCGAGAGTGATCGAGGGGTTGAGGCGGTCGCGCACCTTGTCGATCGTCTCGACGAGCAGGGCGACGCCGCGCAACGCGAAGAACTCGCACTCGAGCGGGATCAGCACGCCGTGCGCGGCCGTGAGGGCGTTCACCGTGAGCAGGCCCAGCGAAGGCTGGCAGTCGATCAGGATGACGTCGTACTCCCCCGCCACCTGGCGCAGCACGCGCGAGAGGATCGTCTCGCGCGCGACCTCGTTGACGAGGTGCACCTCGGCGGCGGACAGGTCGATGTTCGCGGGGATCAGATCCAGTCCCTCGACGTGCGTGTGCACGATCGCATCGTGAGGGTCGCGCTTGGTGTCCAGCAGCAGGTCGTAGACCGTGGGGATGTCGTGCGTGGGGATCCCGAGACCCGCCGACAGGGCGCCCTGCGGGTCGAAGTCGACGGCGAGCACCTTGCGCCCGTACTCGGCGAAGGCGGCGGCGAGGTTGATCGACGTCGTGGTCTTTCCGACGCCGCCCTTCTGGTTGCAGAGGGCGATGATCCGCGCGGGACCGTGCACCTTCAGCGGAGCGGGGATGGGGAAGCCCTGGTAGGGACGCCCGGTCGGCCCGATCGGGGTGTCGTCCTTCGTCTTCTTCGCCACGTTTCTCCTGCTCGTCGTGCTCGATCGATCATAGCCGCCGACGAGGTTCCAGCCAGGGCCCCACACGCCGTTCCGCCCGATCAGCGGGCGCGCATGCGCTCCTTCGCCGCCGCGATCAGCCCGCGGCGCGCCGGGATGACGCGCGGACGACGAGTCGCGGCGTCGTCACCACGTGGCGCGCCTCGGCGCGCCCATCGAGCCGCTCCAGAAGCAGCTCGGCGGCGCGACGCCCCATCTCGAAGCCCGACTGGTCGACAGAGCTCAGCCCGACCGGGGGCAGAGCGGCTGTGGGCGTGTTGTCGTATCCGACGAGTGCGGGCCTCCGGTCGCCTGCGCCGCTCCACAGCTCAGCCATCAGACCGAAGGCCGCGATGTCTGCTCCGGCGTGGATCGCCGTGGGTTGTTCGTCCCTGCCTCGCAACAGCTCCCCGGCCCGCCTGCCGCCATCCAGGCTCCACTCGGCCGGCACCACATCGATGAACTCGTCCAGCCCGTGGGCGCGCATGGCGTCGAGGTATCCGCGCTCTCGAACGAGCTCGGGGCGTCTGTGGTCGTCCGGATCCGGTCCGGAGTGCGTCACATACGTGATGCGTCGATGCCCCTGGGCCACGAGATGGTCCACGATCAGGCGCGACCCCAGGGCATCATCCCCCGCCACGGTGTCGAAGGACTCGGCCGGACCGTGTCGACCGATCACAACCGTCGGGATGTGCCTGGCCACGTCCTCGAGATCGTCCTCCCGCAGATGCGGCGCGATGAGCACGAGTCCATCCATCTGGCGATCCCGCATCGCCTCCAGCATCCTGCTCTGCGTCGCGCGCGTCGGACCGGCGGGGCCGACGAGAGGTTCGTAGCCTGATCCGGCCACGGCGGCCGCGACGCCGTCGAGGAGCATGCCGAAGAACGGGTTCTGGATGTCGGAGACGAGGACGCCGAGCGTGAACGTCTTGCCGCGCATCCCTCGCGCCGATGCCATCGGGCGGTAGCCGAGCTCTTTCATCGCCGCTTCGACGCGCTGCCGGGTCTCGTCGCTGATCCCCGCCGCTTTGCGCAGCACCAGCGACGCGCTCGCCGTGGAGACTTGGGCCCGTGCGGCGACATCGCGGATGGTCGGCCTGCGTCCAGCGGACTTGGTGTCGGTCATGCTCCCTCTTCATCCTCCCGTTGACTCGATGAACCGAAGGCTTGACATCGAGTCGGCGGCTTCCCTAGATTATGCCACTAGAACGGTCTAGAAGAACGTTCTAGTAGATCGTGAACCCGACCACTGGACCCAACGGAGTGACCAATGAAGACTCGCGTACTGCTCGCCGGGGCCGTAGCCGCCGGCGCCTCCCTCGTGCTCGCCGGGTGCACCGCGTCGTCTGACGACGGCACGGCGCCGACGTCGCTGACGATGTGGCACAACTCCGCGGACTCCCCCGCACTCCTTCAGCTCTACAAGGACTTCGAGGCCAAGACGGGCATCGCCATCGAGCTCGTGGACCTCCCCTCCGACTCGTTCGAGACGACGACCCTCACCAAGTGGGCCACCGGAGATCGACCCGACCTCCTCGAGTTCCATCCCACCGTCGCCAATATGCTCACGCTCAACCCCGCGAAGAACATGCAGGATCTGACTCAGATGGAGTTCGTCAAGGCTTCAGGAGACCTGTACGCGTCCATGGGGTCCCTGGACGGCACGGTGTACGCGGCCGTCACCGGCTTCCCCTCGGTTTTCGGTGTCTACTACAACAAGGCCGTGCTCGCCGATCAGGGTCTCCAACCGCCCCGGAGCTTCGACGACCTCAGCAAGCTGTGCACGGCGCTGAAGCCGACCGGAGTGGCACCGATCTGGGAGTCCGGCGGCAGCGTGTGGCCCACCCAGGTCCTCCCTCTGCTCTACGTCGCCGACCACAACTCCGGCAACGCGTACGGCGCGGCCATCGGAGGCAACAAGGAGGCGCTGGATGCCGCGGACAGCCCGTTCCTCGCCGGCCTGACGGCGTACGCGGGGCTCCGCGACGGCGGCTGCTTCAACGCGGATGCCACCTCCGCAACGTTCGAGGACGGCCTTAAGGCGGTCCTCGAGGGCAAGGCGGCGATGACGGCACTGCACTCCGACACATACGCGTCCCTCCTCGCCGATGCCGACGGGTCCCCGGAGGGACTCTCAGCCGCCGTCGGCTTCGTCCCCGTGTCGTCGTCGTCCCCCGTGGCCTCGTGGGCCGGTGGGCCCCTCGGCACCTACTACGCACCCAAGACCGGTGACGCCGCCAAGGAGAAAGCTGCGCTCTCCTTCATCGAGTACGCGACCGGGTCCGGCTACCAGAAGCTCGTCGACAAGGGGAACTCGTTCCCCGTCATCGACACGGCGAAGACGCCGAAGGGCTTCTCCGAGCTCCAGCTGAGCTACCAGTCGGCCTTTGAGGGCGACTCCAGCATCGCGTTCAACTCGAACGTCGCAGGATTCGGCGCCCTGGCGACCGAGACTTCCAAGCTCTTGGCCCGACAGACGACACCGGAGGCCGCCGCCCGCACCGTGCAGGCCGCGGTCGAGCAGGCATCGACGGCGGCTGGTCTGCCCGGATGGTGATCGCCTCGGCACCCCGCCCCACGGCGGAAAGCAGCGCGCACCGGGTCCGCCGGAGAGGGGGCTGGATCTGGTTCGCGCTCCCCTCACTCGTCCTGGTCGTGCTGTTCTTCCTCATCCCGTTCCTGCTGAACCTGCCCTTCGCGTTCTCGTCTTGGAGCGGCTATTCGAACGACATCCGCTTCACGGGACTCGCCAACTGGATCCTGCTGTGGCGGTCCGGAACTCTGAGCAACGCGATCATCGTCACGCTGGTGTACGCCGTGATCGCGATGGTGATTCAGAACGTCGTGGCGCTCTCCCTCGCCAACGCGCTGCGCGAGACGACTCGCATCAACGCGTTCTTCCGCTCCCTGTTCTTCCTGCCGGTGCTCATCTCGCCCCTCGCCGCCGGGTACATCTGGCGGGCGATCGTCGCGCCGAACGGGGTGCTCAACGATGCCATCGGCGCGTTCGTCCCCGGGTTCGACCTCGCCTGGCTCGGCGATCCGGTCGCCGCTCTCGTCACGGTCGCCTTCATCGATGCGTGGAAATGGTCCGGCATCGCGACGCTCGTGTACATCGCCGGCCTCAACAGCATCCCCGCGTCCCTGCTCGAGGCCGCGGAGATCGACGGCGCCTCTCCATCGYAACGGTTCTGGCGTGTCGTGTTCCCGCTTCTCGCGCCGGCTTTCACCTTCAACGTGGTCACGACGCTGATCGGAGCCCTGAGCGCGTACGACATCATCGCGTCGACAACCTCCGGCGGCCCTGGCATCTCGACGCAGACGCTCAATGTCGCCGTTCAGCAGCAGTTCGGCCAGTCGTACTTCGGCACGGCCAGCACGCTGAGCCTGACCGTGACGATCCTGGTGGTGCTGATCGCTCTACCTCTGGTCTCCTGGCTCCGTCGACGGGAGATCGCATGATCCGCCTCCGCCGCGTCCTGAAATACACCGTGGTCGCACTCTTCGCCGTCCCGTGGATCCTCATCCCGTTCTGGCTCCTCGTGGTGAACTCGTTCAAGTCGCCCGCAGAGGCGGCGGACCTGTCACTCGCGCTGCCCGAGCAGTGGGCACTCGTCGAGAACTACACCGCGGTGTTCACGAAAGGCCACTATCTCGTCGGCCTGCGCAACAGCGCACTCGTGGCCGTGCCGACGATCGTCGTCGTCCTGCTGCTGGGGGCCATGGCCGCCTGGGCCTATGCGCGCAGCACGCGTCGCTCGTTCCAGGTGTTCTTCTACGTCACCTCGCTCTCGATCCTCCTCCCGCCCGCGGTGATCCCGACGCTCTTCCTGCTCTCCACCCTCCACCTCGACGGGTCGATCGCCGGATACGCCCTCATGATGATGGGCACCAGGATGGGGATGATCGTCTTCCTGACCACGGGCTTCGTGCGCAGCATCCCCGTGGAGCTCGAGGAGGCCGCGGCGATCGACGGCGCCCACCGCCTGCGCATCTTCGTCTCCGTGATGCTGCCGCTGCTGCGGCCGACGCTGTTCGTGGGCGGCGTGCTCCTCGTGATCCAGGTGTGGAACGACTTCTTCTTCGCCCTGCTCCTGCTGAAGACCTCTGCGAACGCGACGCTGCCCCTCACGCTGTTCTCCTTCGCGTCGGCATCGACCACCACGCTGAACTGGAACCTCGTGTTCGCGCACGTGATCATGACCAGCCTGCCCCTCATCGTGCTCTACCTGATCGCTCAGCGCCGCGTTCTCGCCGGCCTCACCGAAGGCGGGGTGAAGGGATGACGGCGCGGGTGCGCGAAGATCTGGCGCCGTCGCCCGTCGGCTTCGAGCACCTCGGAGCGAACGTGCTCGGCATCGGCGAGCGCAGGCCGCGGCTGTCCTGGACGCGGCAGATCCATCCCGACCGAGCAGCGGCCGTCTCGCACGAGCTGCGCGTGGCGGACGCCGTCCACGAGGCCGTCTTCGTACTGGCCGGCACCGCCGGCGTCCTGGAACCATGGCCCGCGCTCGACCTGAGGTCGGGAGAGCGCCGCTCCCTCCAGGTGCGCGTCTTCTTCGACGATGGCACGGTCTCGGGATGGAGCTCGCCGTCGTTCGTGGAGGCTGGTCTGCTCGAGGCGGGCGAATGGGTCGGATCGTTCGTCGGCGCTCCCCCCGCGTCGGCCGGCGAGCCCCCACCCATCGTGCGGCGCATCTACGAGGTCCACGGCGAGGTCGTCCGCGCCCGGCTGCGCTCGAGCGCCCACGGTCTCTACACCGTGACCGTCGACGGAGCACCCATCGACGATGCCGTTCTGGAGCCCGGGTGGCAGAGCTATCACCACCGGCTTCGCTACCGGACCCACGACCTGACCCGCTACGCACGAGAGGGGCGTCTGACGATCGGCGCGCTCCTCGCCGACGGCTGGTACCGCGGAAGGCTGGGTTTCCCGCTGATCGCCCGCGAAGAGGTGTACGGCTCCCGGCTCGGCTTCCTTGCTCAGCTCGAGCTCGAATTCTCCGACGGTCGCCGCGAGGTGCACGGCACCGACGGCTCCTGGGAATGGCGCTCGGGCCCGGTCCGCAGCGCGGGGCTCTATGACGGCGAGCATTGGGACGCGCGCCTAGACGTGGACTGGACCTCCGCGGACGGCTGGAGGCCGGTGACCGTGCACGAGCCCCCTTCCGCACGCCTGGTCGCTCCCTCCGCGCCTCCCGTCCGCGCCACGGAGACGCTGGCCGCCCGGCGGATCTGGACCTCCCCGACAGGGCGGACCCTCGTGGACTTCGGTCAGAATCTCGTGGGCTGGGTGCGGGTGCGGGTCGACGGACCGGCCGGCACGCGGATCGGCCTGCGTCACGCCGAGGTCCTCGAGGACGGGGAACTGGGAACCCGTCCGCTGCGGACGGCGGCCGCAGAGGACTCCCTCGTGCTCGACGGCCGCGGCGTCACCGCCTGGGAGCCCCGCTTCACCTATCACGGCTTCCGGTATGTCGAGGTGACGGGCTGGCCGGGCGAGGGGCCGGATGCCGACGCGCTGGAAGCCGTCGTCGTGCACTCCGACATGACGAGGACCGGGTGGTTCTCCTGTTCCGATCCGCTGCTGAACCGGCTGCACGAGAACGTCGTGTGGGCTATGCGCGGCAACTTCGTGGACATTCCGACGGACTGCCCCCAGCGCGATGAGCGCCTCGGCTGGACGGGCGACATCGCGGTGTTCGCCCCGACCGCGACCTACCTGTACGACTGCGCCGGCTTGCTCGGATCCTGGCTCGAAGACCTCTCCGCGGAGCAGAAGGAGGACGGCACGGTTCCCTACTTCGTGCCAGAGCTGCCCGTCCCCGACGATGTGCGGCACCTGCCTGGGCTCGATCCGCAGCCGGCCGCGGTCTGGGGCGACGCCGCCGTGATCGTGCCGATGGCGCTCTACGAGGCCACCGCGGATGCCGGCCTCCTCGAACGCCAGTATCCGAGCATGTGCGCCTGGGTCGAACAGGTGCAACGGCTCGCCGGTGCGGAGCGGGTGTGGGACAGCGGCTTCCAGTTCGGCGACTGGCTCGACCCGAGCGCGCCCGCGGACGACCCCGCGGCCGGGCGCACAGATCCCGCCTTCGTCGCGACGGCCTACTTCGCCCGCTCCGCCCGACTCCTCTCCGCGGCCGCAGAGACGCTAGGGCGGCCCGGGGATGCAGGACGTTGGGCCGCCCTGGCCGACCAGGTGGCGAGGGCTCTCCGACGGCGTTTCCTCGACGACGAGTCGGGGCTGCTGCTGCGCCCCTCGCAGACGGCGTATGCGCTGGYCCTCCACTTCGATCTGCTCCCGAGCGGCCTGCGGGCGCGCGCGGGAGCCGAGCTGGTGCGGCTCGTGCGTGCCGACGGCCATCGGATCGGCACCGGCTTCGCCGGGACTCCGGTCGTGCTCCACGCCCTGAGCGCTGTCGGAGCGCACGAGGACGCGTATGCGCTGCTGCGCCAGACCGAGGCCCCGTCCTGGCTGTACGCCGTTCAGATGGGCGCGACCACGATCTGGGAGCGCTGGGACAGCATGCTGCCCGACGGAAGCATCCACCCCGGCGAGATGACATCGTTCAATCACTATGCGTTCGGAGCAGTGGCGGACTGGATGCATCAGCACATCGGCGGCCTCCGCCGCACCGCCCCGGGATGGTCCGAGTTCGTCGTCGCGCCGAGGCCGCACAAAGACATCACGGAAGGCTCGACGGCTCACCTGAGCCCGCACGGGCGGATCGCCGTGTCGTGGCGGGCGACCGACGGCACCCTCTCCGTCGAGGTGCAGGTGCCGGTCGGCACCCGTGCGCTGTTGGATCTCCCCGGCGTCTCGCCCGAATACGTCGGCCCAGGCGCCCATGTGCGCACCGCCTCCCTGCACGTCCGACCTGAAGGGAGCACCGTACGGTGATCACCGAGAAGAGACTCTCCGAGCTCGATGCCGTCCTCGCCCGCGTGGTCGAGGAGAGCGGAGCCCCGGCCGCGCAATACGCGTTGGCCCTGAACGGCCGCGTCGAGCAGGCGGGCGCCCTGGGCCGCGCCGATGCGGACTCCCGCTTCTGCATTTTCTCGGCGAGCAAACCCGTCTTCGCCTCGCTCATCCTRCATCTCGCGAGCGCGGGGACGCTCGATCTCCGCTCCCGCGTCGCCGATCTGTGGCCGGAGTTCGCCGCGGGAGGGAAGCAGGACGTGACGATCGAGCAGCTGCTCCTGTTCACGGCGGGCATGCCGTCCTACTGGCCGGCGCGCGATAGCGCCATCGATCACGAGCGGCGCGCAGCCGAACTCGCCGCCACGCCCATCGAGACCGCTCCGGGCACTGCCTACGCCTATCACCCCGTCTCCGCGCACTGGGTGCTCGCGGAGATCGTGCGACGCACGACAGGGCTCGACCACCGCGAAGCGCTGCGCCGCCTCGTCCTCGATCCGCTCGGGCTCGACCGCATGCAGCTGGGGGTTTCTCCTGTTGAGCAGCAGGGCATCGAGCCTGCCGGGTTGGTGGGAGCATATGACCTCGCATACGCCGAGGCGACGCTCGGTCAGCCGCTCACGCCCGCCGAGCTGGATGCGGCGAATGCCCTCGCGCTCGACATCGGGCGGGATCCAGCCCTCATCGCTGCGGGCGTGCCCGGCGGAGGTGTGATCTCCGATGCGTCCTCGCTCGCGCTCTTCTATCAAGCGCTCCTGCACGGTCATCCCGCGCTGTGGGACGAGGACGTCCTGAACAGCGCCACGAGGGAGAGCCGCAACGTCCTGGTCGATGAGGGGCGCGGCGGCGCACCCGCGAACCGGACGGTCGGATGCCTGACGATCGCCGGCGAAGGCGTGCCCTACGCGGAGTTCCCCGCGCTCGGGCTCGGCCATCCCGTGCGCCACCACGGAACGCGCACCTCGGCGCGCACCTTCGGGCACCCCGGATTCGGCGGACAGCTCGGCTTCGCCGATCCGGACCACGGATACTCCTTCGCGTTCCTCATCAGCGGAGCCGAACGCGACGGCGTGGCGGGAGCCAGACGCGATCGTGAGATCGCCGATGCCGTCGCCGAAGCCTTCTCCGGCTAGCTGCGCGCGGCGGCGCGTTCTCGCGCCGCCGCGATCAGCCCGTCGAAGAGGCCGGGATCCGCATCGGTCTCCGGATGCCACTGCACTCCGACCGCGAACCGATCGCCCTCGGCCTCCATCGCCTGCAGCACGCCGTCCGTGTCGTGCGCGACCGGGCGATAGCCGGGATGCTGAGCGACCGCCTGGTGATGATGCACCGGGACTGTGATCTCGGGCGCCACCAGCGCCGCGACACGCCCCTGCGCATCGACGCGGACCGAGGCGGATCCGTACGACGTCGGCCCTCCCCCGTGCTCGCCGTGACCGACCACGTCGGGAAGGTGCTGCACGAGGGATCCCCCGGCCGCGACCGCCATGAGCTGCATGCCGCGGCAGATCCCGAGCAGAGGCAGCCGGATCCGCTCCGCCTCCGCGAGCAGCGCGAGCTCCCACGAGTCGCGGTCGTCGTACCAGCGGCCCCCCACGGTCCCTGAGCCCGTCGAAGGGCCGGGCTCCTGGCCGTAGCGGGCGGGGTTCACGTCCGCTCCGCCCGCGATGAGGAGTCCGTCCAGGCGCGCGAGCACATCGCCCGCGGCGCCAGGAGCCGCGACCGGCGTCAACAGCAGCGGCACGCCGCCGGCGCGCTCGATCGAGCGCGCGTAGTCACTCGGGAGCAGATCGGCCTCGACCTGCCGCCAGGTACCCCAGGAGGCTTCCTGGCGGTAGGTCGTGAGTCCGACGACAGGACGCGGCTCGCTCACTCGAAGTCGCTCTCCAGCGGGGTCACGTACGCGTTCGAGAGGCCGCCGTCGACGAGGAAGTCCATCGCCGTGATGAAACTCGACTCGTCGCTTCCGAGGAATGACACGGCGTTCGCGATCTCCTCCGGTTCGGCGAAGCGCCCCATCGGGACGTGCACGAGGCGGCGCGCGGCGCGCTCGGGGTCCTTCGCGAAGAGCTCCTGCAGCAGCGGGGTGTTCACCGGGCCGGGGCAGAGCGCGTTGACGCGGATGCCCTTGCGGGCGAACTGCACGCCGAGCTCGCGGGTCATCGCGAGTACGCCACCCTTGGACGCGGTATAGGAGATCTGCGAGGTCGCCGCGCCCATGATCGCCACGAACGAGGCCGTGTTGATGATGGATCCGCTCCCCTGCTCGAGCATGTACGGCAGCACGGCCTTGCAGCAGTAGTAGACGCTGGTGAGGTTGACGTCCTGCACCAGGTTCCACGCGTCGATCCCGGTCTTCAGGATCGAGTCATCGGACGCGGGCGAGATCCCGGCGTTGTTGAAGGCGATGTCGATGCGGCCGTAAGTGTCGTGCGCGACCTTGAAGAGGTTCTCCACCTGGGCCTGATCGGTCACGTTCACCGATACGAACACGCCGCCGAGCTCCTCCGCGATGCGAGGGCCGTTCGCCTCGTCGAGGTCGCCGATGACGACCTTCGCGCCCTCCGCCACGAACTTCCTCGCCGTCGCCAGTCCGATACCGCTGCAGCCGCCGGTGATGACGCCGACCTTGCCTTCGAGCTTTCCCATTCCTGTGTTGCCTTTCGCTGTGTGGGGAGGGTTCAGTACGTCGTGGAGATGAACACGTTCTTCACCTCGGAGAAGGAGTCCGGCGCGTCCGGTCCGAGCTCGCGCCCGAGCCCAGACTGCTTGAACCCGCCGAAGGGGGTCCAGTAGCGCACCGACGAGTGCGAGTTGATCGAGAGGTTGCCGCTCTCGACGCCGCGGGCGACGCGCAGAGCACGGCCGACATCGCGGCTGTAGATGGATCCGGAGAGCCCGTACTCGGTGTCGTTGGCCTTCGCGATCGCATCGGCCTCGTCGCGGAACGGCATGACCGCGAGCACAGGGCCGAAGAGCTCCTGCGACCACACCGGATCGCTCGCGCTGCGCGGCAGCACGACCGCGGGGGCGAGCCAGAACCCGCCGACCCCGTCCGCGCCCGCAGCGGTCTGGCCGCGGAACGCGATGTCGGCGCCGTCCAGGTGCGCCATGACCGCGTCGCGCTGCCGCGCCGAAACCATCGGCCCCATCTCCGCGTCCTCCGCGGACGGGTCCTTGACCCGGAACGCCTCGACCGCCGGCTGCAGCAGCTCGAGGAACCGGTCGTACACGCTCTCCTGCACGAGGATGCGGGAGCGGGCGCAGCAGTCCTGACCTGCGTTGTCGAGGCCCCCGCCCGGGGCCGCTGCGGCCGCCGCCTCGAGGTCCGCGTCGTCGAACACGATGTTCGCGTTCTTGCCGCCGAGCTCGAGCGTCACGCGCTTGATCTGATCGGCGCAGCCGCGCATGATCCCCTTGCCCACCTCGGTGGACCCGGTGAAGCACACCTTGCGCACGAGCGGGTTCGTGACGAAGCGGTCTCCCACCACGCTGCCCTTGCCGGTGATGACCGTGAAGACGCCCTCCGGGAGTCCCGCCTCGAGAGCGAGCTCGCCCAGGCGCATCGCGGTCAGCGGGGTGAGCTCGGCGGGCTTGAGCACCACCGTGTTGCCTGCGGCGAGCGCGGGGGCGAACCCCCAGCCGGYGATCGGCATCGGGAAGTTCCACGGCACGATGATGCCGACGACGCCGAGCGGCTCGTGGAACGTCACGTCGATCCCGCCGGCCACAGGGATCTGCTTGCCGAAGTGCCGCTCGGGGCTCGCGCTGTAGTAGTTCAGCACGTCGCGGACGTTGCCGGCCTCCCAGCGCGCGTTGCCGATCGTGTGGCCGGCGTTCGCGACCTCGAGCGCGGCGAGCTCATCGATGTGCGCCTCGACGACGCTCGCGAACGACCGCAGCAGCCGGGCGCGATCCCCGGGCGCGATCGCCCGCCACGCGGAGTAGGCCCGATGGGCGCGCTCGATCGCCGCGTCGGTCTCCGCGAGGTCCGCGAGTCCGACCTCCCCCACCGGATGTCCGGTCGCGGGGTTCAGGACGGTGAAGGCGCCGGCGGCGCCGAAGCGGGAAGAAGGGATCCTCATGCGCTCAGCCTTTCGAAGTCTCCGATGAACCCGTTCACAGCCGTTCGAAGCCGCGGCGCAGCTCCCAGTCGGTCACCGCTGCGTCGAAAGCCGCGATCTCGACATCGGCGTAGTTCACGTAGTGGCGCACCACGTCCTCGCCGAAGACCTCGTTCGCGATCGCGGACTGCGCGAGCGCTTCGCGCGCCTCGTGCATCGTGGAGGGAACCGTCGGAGCGCCGGACTCGTACGCGTTGCCCTTCGTCTCCGGCTCCAGCGACAGCTCGTGCTCGATCCCGTACAGGCCGCCGGCGAGCATCGCGGCGAGTCCGAGATACGGGTTCATGTCTCCGCCGGGCAGCCGGTTCTCCATCCGGGCGCCCTTGCCCCGACCGACCAGCCGCACGGACGTCGTCCGGTTGTCCACACCCCAGGCGACCGCGGTCGGCGCGAAGGACCCCTTCACGAACCGTTTGTACGAGTTGATGTTCGGCGCGTAGAACAGGGTGAAATCGCGCATCGTCGCGAGCACGCCGGCGATGAAGTGGTCGTAGACCGCGGTCCGGGCGCCGCTCTCCGCGTCCCAGAACACCAGCGCGTCGTCGTCCTTGCCGCGCAACGACATGTGCACGTGGCAGGAGTTCCCCTCGCGCTGGTTCGGCTTCGCCATGAAGGTGATCGACTGCCCGTGCTGGCGCGCGATGTCCTTCGACGCGGTCTTGTAGAACGAGTGGTTGTCGGCGGTGGTGATGACCTCGTCGTAGAGGAACGCGATCTCGTGCTGACCGAAGTTGCACTCCCCCTTCGCCGACTCCACGTTGAGCCCCGAGGCGTACATCGTGTTGCGGATCTCACGCAGCAGCGGCTCGACGAGGGTGGATCCGAGGATCGAGTAGTCGATGTTGTAGCGGTTGGCCGGCTCCAGGTCGCGATAGCCGGTGTCCCACGCCCTGTCGTACGGGGTGTCGAAGATCACGAACTCGAGCTCGGTGCCGGCGAGCGCCTTCCAGCCGTGGGACGCGGCGCGCTGGGTCTGCGCGCGCAGGATCTCGCGCGGCGAGACCCGCACGGACGCACCGTTGGTCCCCGCCAGGTCGCACTGGATCATCACGGTTCCCGGTCGGTGCGGGAGGAGCCGGATCGTCGCGAGATCCAGCACGAACTCCATGTCTCCGTAGCCGTCGGCCCAGGACGCATGCGCGTAGCCGTCGACCGTGTTCATCTCGACGTCGACGGCGAGCAGGTAGTTGCACCCCTCCGTGCCGTGGCCGAGCACCGAGTCGAGGAAGAAGCGCGCGTGCAGGAGCTTGCCCTGCAGGCGTCCCTGCATGTCGGTGAACGCGAGGATCACAGTGTCGAGCGAACCGTCGAGGATGCGTCCACGCAGCTGGTCGACGGTGAGCATGCGGTCGTTGCGGACGGGGACGATGAGGTCGGAGGAGTTCATGTGCAGCGGTGTCCTTTATTTCAGAAGGCCCTTGAGGAGCGCGGCGGTCGCATCGCAGTGCGCGGTCATGATGTCGCGGGCGCGGTCGGCGGAGCCGTCCAGGATCGCCGCGACGATCGCACGGTGCTCGGTTTCGGAGTGGTCGATGTTGGTCTTGAGGAACGGGATCTCGGCGAGGAGCTGATGGATCCGGACCTGCACCGCGCTGCAAGAGCGGGCGAGCTCGTCGGATCCGCAGACCGTCGCGATGGCGAGGTGCAGCCGGGCGTCGGCCTGGCGGTAGTCGGCGGGGGTCTCGGCCGCGGCGAGGTCGGCGAGGCTGTCGGTGAGGAGCGTGCGCTGAGCCTCATTCAAGGGGATCAGCGCCGCCCGGTAGGCGGCTCCCGGCTCGATCACGGAACGGAACACGATCACGTCGTCGATCTCCGCGCGGTGCGGCGGGGTCTGGTCGGCGGGCCACTGCTCGGCGGCCGGCAGGACGACGGTGCCCCCTCCGCGTCCCCGGGTCGTGGTGACGAGCCCGGCGGCGCGAAGGGCGCTGATGGCCTCCCTCAGGGTGGCGCGGGAGACGCTGAGCTTCTCGGCGAGCTCGCGCTCGCCGGGCAGCTTCGTCCCCACCCGGAAGATCCCGAGCCTGATGGCCGATCCGAGCTGCTCCACGCAGCTCTCGAAGGCCATGTGGCCTCGGACCGGATGCAGCGCCGCGTCCACCAGAGGAGAGTCCATCGCGTCCGTCATGTCGTGATCATTCCTCCAGGAGCTTGTCCGGCGCCATGGTGAGGTGCTCGGCCTCGGCACTGGATGCCATGAAGTCGCGCTTGCCGTACCCGAACCACAGCACGATCGCGAGGATGGCGACGACCACCACGGCGATCGGGGCGTAGTTGAATGTGTCGATCGTGATCGGGTTCACCGGGGGCAGGACGAACAGGATGATGATGAAGATCACCCAGACCACGGCGATCCAGCCGACCACCGCGCTCCATCTGCCGAGGTGCCACGGCCCTGGGGTGAAGCCCTTGTCGAGCCGGCGCAGGAACACCGGGGTCACGTAGGCGATGTACAGGCCGATGACCGCCACCGAGGTGACCGCGAGGTATGCGGTGTTGTTGAACAGCGCGGGTGTGGTCAGGATGATCGACAGCACCACGCACAGCCAGATCGAGTTGGTCGGGGTGCCGGTGCGCTTGTTGACCTTGGCCCACAGCCGCGATCCCGGGATCGCGTTGTCCCGCGAGAAGGCGTAGCTCATCCGGGAGTTCGCCGTGACCGAGGCCATGCCGCAGAAGAACTGCGCGCCGCAGACGATGAAGAGCAGGAACTTCGCCATGGTCGGGTTGTTCAGCGCGTCCAGGAAGATCTGCGCCGGAGGCAGTCCGGTCGAGGATCCGAGGAGCCCCTGGATCCCCTTGTCGCTGCCGTCCTGAATCGCGGCGGTGATCGAGAAGAGCAGGATCCAGCCGCCGATGATCGAGATCACGACGCTCATCACGATGCCCTTGGGCGCCGCGACCGAGGCGTTCTTGGTCTCCTCGGCGACGTGCGCGGAGGCGTCGTACCCGGTGTAGGTGTACTGCGCCATGAGCAGGCCCATGAGGAACACGTACGGTCCGAAAGACCAGCCGGTGCCGTTGTACCAGTGCGTGAACGTCCAGCCGACGTCCTGATGCTGGGTGGGCATGATCCACAGCGCTCCGACGATGACGAGAACACCCACGATGTGCCACCAGGCGGACACGTTCGAGAGCAGGCTCACGATGTTGACGCCGAACGTGTTCAGCAGCCCGTGGATCACGATGAGCACGACGAACAGGCCGAAGGTGCTCGCCTTGGTCGGCTCGATGCCCCACACCAGGTTCGCGAACGCCATCATCGTGGTGGCCGCGCCGAAGTCGATGGCCGCGGTCACCGCGACCTCGCCGAGGAAGTTGAACCAGCCGACGGTCCACGCCCACTGGCGCTTGTTCCGCTTGGCGAGCCGGCCGGCCCAGAAGTACAGGCCACCGGCGGTCGGGTACTTCGAGCAGACCTCCGCCATGGCGAGGGCGACCATGAGCACGAAGACGCCGACGACAGGCCAGCCGATCGTGATCGCGGAGGGACCGCCCGAGTTCAGGGCGATCGCGTACGAGGTGATGCATCCCGCGAGGATGGAGATGATCGAGAAGGAGACGGCGAAGTTGCTGAACCCCGACATCCCCCGATGCAGTTCCTGCTTGTAGCCCAGGGCGGCCAGGGCTGCGGCGTCGTCATCGATCGGGTGCGAGCCCGGCGCCTCTGTCGTTTCGCTCATGGAATGCTGCCTGCTTTCAGTGGAGGGAGCGTGTGCAGCGATTCTGACGCCCTGATCCCTCAACTGTCAATGGTCTGACTTCAAACCATTAACCGCGCGCCCGAGGATGCGAGGTCGCGTAGACGTCGAGCAGAGCGTCCACCGAGACGTGCGTGTAGATCTGGGTGGTCGCGACCGACGCGTGCCCCAGCAGCTCCTGCACGACGCGGACATCGGCGCCGCCCTGCAGGAGGTGCGTCGCGAAGGAGTGCCGCAGCGTGTGCGGCGACACCTCCGCCGTGATGTCCGCGCCCTCGGCCGCCGCACGGATGATCAGCCACGCGCTCTGCCTGCTGAGCGGTGCACCGCGTGCGCCGAGGAACAGCTTCGCCGTGGCGTGCCCCCTCGCCGCGAGCGCGGGACGCACCCGGGTGAGGTAGGCGTCGACCGCCGCGCGCGCATACGACCCCATGGGGACGATGCGCTCCTTGGATCCTTTTCCGCGCAGCCGCAGCACGTCGCCGTGCGCGAGGTCGTCGACGTCCAGCGAGACCGCCTCGGAGACGCGGGCGCCCGTGGCGTAGAGCAGCTCGAGGAGCGCCCGATCCCTGATCCCGATCGGATCCTCGGCGGAGGGCGCGGCGAGGAGGTGCTCGACCTGATCGATCGTGAGCGCCTTCGGCAGACGCCGCGGCTGCTTCGGCGGACGCAGCCGCGCGCTCGGATCCGCCTCGGCGATACCCTCCCTGGCGAGGAAGCGATGCCATCCGCGCACCGAGGACTGCAGCCGGGCGAGGCTCGACGCGGCGGGCGGCGGCTCATCGCCCGCCCGCTCGGCGGCGAACGCGGCGACGGTCTCCGCAGAGATCCCGTCGGTGTCGGCGATGCCCTGCTCCCCCAACCACGCCAGATACCCGCCGAGGTCTCGGCGATAGGCGGAAAGGGTGTGCTCGGCGAGCCCTCGCTCGATCGTCACGTGCCTGAGATACGCGTCGAGCGCTCGGTCGAGCTGCACGTCAGGCCCCGCGGCCCTGCCGCCCCGTCGACGACAGGCGGCGTTCGGCCGCGAGAACCCCGGCGGCGAGGATCCCATTGCGCAGCCGCCCGGCCAGTACGCCGTCCGCTGCCTCGGACAACGGCACCCAGGCGAGCCGGATGTCGGCCTCCTCGTCCGTCCGCGCGAAGGGCGCGTCAGCGGGACTGAGCTCCGTCGCGAGATAGATGTGGACGATCTCCGAGTTGCTTCCGGGTGTCGTCTGGATCGAGATCAGTGGCTCCCACGCGCTCGCGACGAGATCCGCCTCCTCGGCGAGCTCCCGCCGCGCGGCGTCCATCGGGTCCTCCCCGGCCACGTCGAGCAGCCCTGCCGGCAGCTCCCAGTCGCGCTGCCGGATGGGATGCCGGTATTGCTGGATCAACAGCACCCGGCCGTCCTCGTCCATCGCGACGACCGCGGCCGCACCGGAGTGGTCGATGTACTGACGCACGATCTCGCCGTCGCCGTAGCGGACGTGGTCCTCGCGGATCCCCCACACCGCGCCGCGATAGACCTCGGCGCTGGAGAGCACCTCGGGCTCGTACGGCTCGTCGCGCGGCGCGGTGGTGGAGTCCGTCACGTCAGTCCTCGTCGTCGAACAGCTCGCTGGCGCGGTGCCGCTCGATCGCGGCTCCCACGAGTCCGCGGAACAGCGGGTGCGGGTCGGTCGGACGCGAGCGCAGCTCGGGGTGCGCCTGCGTGGCGATGTAGAACGGGTGCACCTCGCGCGGCAGCTCGACGTACTCGACGAGGTCGAGCTCGGGGTTGAGGCCCGAGAACGAGAGCCCGGCATCCGCCAGACGGCCGCGGTAGGCGTTGTTCACCTCGTACCGGTGGCGGTGGCGCTCCGACGCCTCGGAGGCGCCGTAGAGCTCGGCCGCGAGCGAGCCCTCGCCGAGCGCCGCCTGGTACAGCCCCAGGCGCATGGTGCCGCCCAGGTCGCCGCCGTCGAGGATCTCGACCTGCTCGGCCATGGTCGCGATGACAGGCTCTGCGGTGTCGGGGTCGAACTCGCTCGACGACGCGCCGGCGATGTCCGCGACGTTGCGCGCGTACTCGATCACCATGCACTGCAGGCCCAGGCACAGGCCGAGGGTCGGGATGCCCTGCTCGCGGGCGAAACGGAGAGCGCCCAGCTTGCCCTCGATGCCGCGGATCCCGAAGCCGCCAGGCACGCAGATGCCGTCGAGGTCGCTCAACGCCTTGGCGGCGCCCTCGGGCGTCTCGCAGGAGTCCGACGGGATCCAGCGGATCTTCACGGCGACCTCGTGCGCGAAGCCTCCGGCCTTGAGCGCCTCGGTGACCGAGAGGTAGGCGTCGGGCAGATCGATGTACTTGCCGACCAGGCCGATCGTGACCTCGTGCTTCGGGTTGTGCACGGCCTGCAGCACCTTCTGCCAGCGCGACCAGTCCACATCGGCGGCCTTGTCGAGACCGAGCGCGTCGACGATGTAGTCGTCCAGACCCTGGTCGTGCAGCATCGTGGGGATGTCGTAGATGCTGGGCACGTCGACCGCGTTCACGACCGCGTCCTCGTCGACATCGCACATGAGCGCGATCTTGCGCTTGTTCGAATCGGTGACGGGACGGTCGCTGCGCAGCACGAGGGCATCGGGCTGGATGCCGATCGAGCGCAGGGTCGCGACCGAGTGCTGCGTCGGCTTGGTCTTCTGCTCGCCGGAGGCGCCCATGAACGGCACCAGCGACACGTGCACGAAGAACACGTTCTTGCGGCCGAGCTCGTGCCGGATCTGACGCGCCGACTCGATGAACGGCTGCGACTCGATGTCTCCGACCGTGCCGCCGATCTCGGTGATGATGACGTCGGGGCGGGGCGTCTCGTCGGCCTGCAGACGCATGCGGCGCTTGATCTCGTCGGTGATGTGCGGGATGACCTGCACGGTGTCGCCGAGGTACTCGCCACGACGCTCCTTGGCGATGACCTGCGAGTAGATCTGGCCGGTGGTGACGTTAGCGGCCTGGCTGAGCTCGATGTCGAGGAAGCGCTCGTAGTGGCCGATGTCGAGGTCGGTCTCGGCGCCGTCATCCGTGACGAAGACCTCACCGTGCTGGAAGGGGTTCATCGTGCCGGGATCCACGTTCAGGTAGGGATCCAGCTTCTGCATCACGACGCGCAGCCCCCGGGCGGTGAGCAGGTTGCCGAGGCTGGCTGCCGTCAGGCCCTTGCCCAACGAGGAAACGACACCGCCCGTCACGAAGATGTGCTTGGTGGTGTCGTTGTCTGTCCGCGCGGCTGAGTTCTGCATCACGGGCTTTAATCCTATCAGCGCGATCGCCCCGAGTCACTCTCGCGACGCGCGGAGCGCCTCGTCCAGTTCCGCCGACGCCGGAGGGTTCGCTCCGGCACGGGCGACGGTCAGCGCAGCGCTGGTGAGGGCCGTCTCCAGGGCCGCGAGCACCGCGTCGTCCGTCAGGGGCTCCCCCGCCGTGAGCAGACGGTCCGTCCCGTCGCGCAGCAGAGCATGCAGCAGCCCGGACATGAACGCATCGCCCGCTCCGATCGTGTCGGCGACGACGACGGGGCGCGCCGGACGGGCGAACCACACGCCGTCCACGAGCGCGAGGCAACCCTCCGATCCTCGGGTGACGACCACGAACCTCGCGCCGTGCGCGGCGAGGTCGGCGAGCACCTCCTCGAGCGCCGCTTCCGGGGCGAGCCAGGCCGCATCCTCGTCGCTCAGCTTGACCACCTGGCACAGCGCCGCGAGGTCGGCGACCCGGCGCAGCACCTCGTCCCGCGAACCGATCACGTCGGGGCGGATGTTGGGATCGAGTGTCTGGAGCGTCCCGGAGTCGGCCGCCTCCAGCGCTACCAGGACCGCCGACGCGCCCGGTTCCCTCAGCGCGCCGATCGAGCCGGTGTGCACCAGCCGAGCGGCGGCCACGTCGGGCGCGACGATGTCCCAGTCGATGTCGAACTCGTAGCTGGCCTTGCCATCGGAGTCCACGCGCGCGATCGCCGTCGAGGTGGGGCCCGCCACGAGGGTGCCGGGCCCGAGCGTCACCCCGGCCTCATCCAGGTGGGCGCGGATCAGGCCGCCGTGCCGGTCGGCCCCGATCCGCGCGTGCAGGGTCGTGGGATGCCCGAGCCGGGCGAGCCCGACCGCTATGTTCATCGGCGATCCCCCGGGATGCGTCTCGCCGCCCTCGACGACGTCGACGAGGGCCTCACCGATCACTGCGATCTGATCCGTCACGCCGTCCGCCTCTTCACGCCTGCCTCTTCAACCCTGCCGCTTCACGTCCGCCGTACTCCCGACGCAGACGAGGTCGCGCACCGCGCCCACCTCGAACCTCTCGATGAGAACGCTATCGCCTCGCCCGACGATCGACGCGCCGGCGCCGACACGCTCCGGCAGCAGGTCGGTGATCGTGCGCGTACCGCCGGCTGCGAACACCTCTATCGAGTCGCGGTCGAGCCAGATGACCAGCTCGACGCGGTCGCGCGCTCCGATCCGAACCTCCTCGACACTGCCGAATCCGTCCGGCATCGTGTCGGCGGCCGGGTATCGATCCAGGCGCAGCAGACCCCTGTCCGCCGAGTACTCCAGGATCGCCGTGCCGCCCAGGTCCAGGACGAATCCGTCCGCGCCGTCGAGACGAACGCTCAGGTCGATCCGGCACCGATCCGGAAGCTCGTCGATCAGCTCCGCGGGTCCACCCACCCGCACGTCCGCAAGTTCGGCGACCGCGGTCGTCTGCGGTCCGATCGGCTCCTGACGAAGGCGCACCCGCCCATCCGCGCGGACCAGGGACAGCCGGCGCGCGATCGTCATCGCACCGCGCTGCGGGGCGCCGGCATCGACAGGAAGCCGGCCCGCGTAGTCCCAGTTGCTCATCCAGGCGAGGAGGATCCGCTCCTCGTCGGGAAGACCGGAGAACGTCACCCCGGCGTAGCAGTCCCGTCCGTGGTCGAGCCAGTCGCACGCCTCGAGCTGCGCACGGCTGTTCGCCCACCCCGCGCCAGGAGAGGCCGGGGGCATCGGCGCGTCGGCGACGAAGCGCACCCCGTCGAACGAGCCGATCACGTACTGAGTTCCGGATCCGCCGGCGATCCCACCCGGGTTGAGGCTGATCAGCAGCACCCAGCGCACCTCAGCGGGGTCGCCGTCGACCGCGAGCGGGAACAGGTCGGGGCATTCCCACACGCCGCCCGTCGCCCCGCGCGGTCCGTAGTCGGACAGGTACGTCCAGGTCTTCAGATCGTCGGAGCGGTAGAGCACGACGCGACGTTCTGCCGCCTCGACCGCGACCATCACCCAGTACGCGCCCGCGGTCCCCGTGTAGCGGAACACCTTCGGATCGCGGAAGTCCGCCGACCCCCGGTCGAGCACCGGGTTGCCCTCGTATCGACGCCAGGTCAGCCCGCCGTCCAGGCTCGAGGCGATGCCCTGCGCCTGGTGCTGCGCGACCTGGTCGGCGAGCGTGAACACGGCCACCAGGGGCGGGTTCCCCGGCGTGCCGAGGCCACTGGTGTCGTGCTCGTCGAACACGACGGAGCCCGAGAAGATCTCATGCGCGTCCGTGTGGCGGATCGCGACCGGATGCTCCTCCCAGTGCTGGAGATCATCACTCGATGCATGCCCCCAGCTCATGAATCCGTGGGTCGCACCCTCGGGGTTGTACTGGAAGTACAGGTGGTATCGACCATCGTGGAACACGAGCCCGTTCGGGTCGTTCATCCAGTTGCGTGCAGGGCGGAAGTGCATCGTCCTCATTTCCCGGTTCCGGCGGTCAGTCCCTCGCGCAGCGGCTTCTGCCCGAAGATGAACACGATCAAGGCGGGGATCATCGAGATCACGACCCCGGCGAGGACCGTCGACACGCTCCCGGTGCCGAGGTTGCCCTGCAGGGTGACGAGTCCGAGCGGCAGCGTGAAGTTCTGGTCACTGATGGTCAGGATGAGCGGGCGGAAGAACTCGTTCCAGTGATAGTTGAACGCGAGGATCCCGACGATCGCCAGACCCGGCGTCGCCAGCGGCAGGTAGACGCGGAAGAACGTGCGCCATGGTCCCGCGCCGTCGAGCTGGGCGGCCTCGCCGAGCTCCGTGGGCAGGCCCATGAAGTACTGCCTCATCAAGAACGTGCCGAATGCCGTCGGGAGCGCAGGGATGATGAGCGCCAGCAGCGTGTCCGCGAGGCCCATACCGCGCACGAGCATGAACACGGGCACGATGATCACCTGCAGCGGCACCATCATCGTCGCCAGGATCATGCCGAACAGAAGCTTCTTGGCGCGGAACTCGTAGCGTGCGAAGACGTAGCCGGCCATCGCCGCGCTGAGCATCTGCCCGGCCGCGATGAGGAGCGTGACGAGCACGCTGTTCCAGATGTACAGCCAGACCGGGATCTTCGCGAAGACGTCCGTGAATGCGGAGAAGCCGAACGAGGTCGTATGGGTCACGGCATCCGTGGGGGTGAGCGCCGTGATCACCGTCCACACGACGGGGCCGAGGGTCAGCGCCGCAGCGACGATCAGGACCATGAAGGTGCCGAGGCGGCCGAGGGCGAACCCGCGCCCGCGCGGGAGAACTGCTGTAGTCGACATGTCTGACCTCACCCGTAGAAGACGAAACGCTTGCTGAGCTGGAACTGGATCCCCGTGACGAGCATGATCAGCAGCGTCAGGACGATGCCGATCGCGGATGCGCCGCCGAAGTCGAGCTGGCGGAAGGCCGACTCGTAGATGACCATCACCGCGGTGCGGGTGTCGTCTCCCGGCCCGCCGCGCGTGAGCACGTAGGGCTGGTCGAAGATCTGCAGGGCGTTGATGATCGCCATGACCGTTGCGACCAGCATCGTGGGGCTGATCAGCGGCAGGGTGATCTGCCGGAACTGCGCCCACCCGGTCGCGCCGTCGATCGAGGAAGCCTCGTAGACCTCCTGCGGCACCGCGGCGAGACCGCCGAGGAAAAGCAGGAACGTGAAGCCGAAGTTCTGCCACACGTAGACGAGGAGCACGACGACCTTCGCACCGAGGCCCGTCGTCAGCCATCCGACCTTGCCGACGCCGAGCAGCCCGAGGAGCTGGTTCACCAGCCCGAATTCTTGATTGAACAGGTAAGCCATCACGAGCGACACCGACGCGGCAGAGAGGATCAGCGGGAAGAACAGCGTCGAGCGGAAGAACGCACGCAGCCAGCGCGGCATCTTCGACTGCACGAGAACCGCGAGCAGCAGCGCGACCGCGAGCTGGAGCGCCACCGCGACGACCACGAAGCCGATCGTGTTGAGGAACGAGACGCGGATCGTCGGGTTGGTGGCGGCCCGCACGAAGTTGTCGACGCCGACGAACTCGGGCGGGGTGATGATGTCCCAGCGGAAGAAGGCCAGGACGACGGAGGCGAGGATCGGCAGGAAGCTGAAGAGTCCGAGGCCGATCACGGTGGGCGCGAGGAAGACGGCGATGAGTGCGCGTCCTCCCCCGCGTTTCGGTGCGCCGGGACGAACGGCTCCAGGTGCGGTGATCGCGGACGTCGCGGGGGCGGTCACGGGGGCGGTGGTGGACATCAGCGTCCCTTCAGGGCGAGTTCGAGGTCGCGCTGCATCGTCTCCAGGCCCGCGCGGACTCCGCTGCGGCCGTTGGTGATGGTGCCGACGACGTTCTTGATGAGGGCCTGCTCGACCGCCGCCTGCTGCGGCGGCGCCGGGATCGGACCGGTGGTCGGGAACCGGTCGAGGGTGTCGTAGAAGACCTTCCAGTGCGCGGGGCCGACGCCCGCTCCGTAGAGCTCGTCGTTGAGCGAGCGGCGGGTGAGCGACGAATCAGGCTGCGGGTGCGCGATGCGCATCCCTTCGACCGACACGCAGTACTTCAGCCATTCCCAGGCCTCGTCCTTGCGCCGCGAAGTCTCCATGATGGCGTAGCCGGCGGCGCCGAACTGGTGCCGCTGACTGCGCATCTTGGGGAAGAAGGACACGTCGTAGTCGTCGTTCGCGAATCCGGCCTCCTTGAGTCCCTTCACCCAGAAGCCGCCCGCGGGAGTCATCCCCACGGATCCGCGCGAGAACAGCGCGACGAGCTCGTTGCCGCCGCCCTGCGCCGGGTTCGCCGCGAGTCCTTCGGAGACCATGCGCTGCAGCACCTCGAAGCTCTCGACCGTGCGGTCGTTGAGGGCATCCGCGTTCTGCCACAGGAAACCGCCACCGCGCGGCTTCTCGTCCGGATAGAACTGCTTCCAGAACCAGTCGCCGCCGGTCGCCTTCTCCTCGGTGAGGATGCTGGTGTCGTTGATGTACAGCCACGGGACGACRCCGCCCCAGAGCCGGTTGTTCCAGAAGTAGGGCAGGAACGGCGACTGCCCCGACTTCTTCATCGCCTGGGCCACGCGGAAGAAGTCGTCCACGCTCCAGTCGTCGGCCGGACGCTCCAGCCCCGCGCGCCCCAGCGCCTTGGTGCTGTAGTAGACGTTCGCAGCGTTGAAGTTGTCCGGCAGCTGGAACAGGCTGCCCTGGTAGAGGAAGGCTTCGACGAGCGACGGGTGCACGTCATCGAAATAGCCCTTCATCTCCGCCGCGTCGCGGCGCACGTACGAGTCCAAGGGGTGCGCCATCCGCGAGGCGAACAGCTGCGCGCCTTCGGTCGCCACCGTGACGACGTCGGGCGAGGTTCCGGCGGCGACCATGGTCAGGATCTTGGCGAAGTAGTCGCCCCAGTCCGTGCCCTGGATCGCGACGATCCGCACCGGGATGTCCGGGTGCATGCGCTGGAAACCGTCGACGAGGCCCTGCCGGGCGGCCGCATCCTGCGCCGTCCCGAGCAGCGCGACCGTCAGCGCATCGTCCCCCCGTCCCGGGATGTCCGTGCCGGTGAGCCGGGGCCATGAGATCGCCGTGCCGACGATGCCCAGCCCGACCGCTCCGAGCATTGCCCGTCGTGAGATGTCAACCACGTCGTTGCTCCTCTGCTTGGTGCTGAATTGATTCAGCAACGGCATGCTAACAACGCAGGACGCGCTCCTGCAAGAGTTTTGCTGAATTAATTCAGCACCGTGCGCACGCAGGCCGGAGCCGGTCGCTATCGTGGAGGGGGACGAGTCGCACCGCACACCGCGGCGACAGAGGGAGGTCACCATGCCCGAGCCGCGTACCGGACGGAGACCCACCCTGTCGGATGTCGCCGAGCGTTCCGGGATGTCCAAGTCCGCGGTGAGCATGATCCTGAACGACCGGCCGGGCTCGCGACTGTCGGCGGAGGCCGCAGAGCGCGTGCGTACCGCGGCTGCCGAACTCGGCTACCGCCCGAATCCCGCCGCGCAGAGCCTGCGCCTCGGCCGGACGGGGACGATCGGCTTCATCTCGGACCAGGTCACGATCACCCGTTATGCATCGGGGATGATCCGCGGCGTGCTCGATGCCGCCAGATCGCGGGGCCGCACGATCCTCATGACCGAGACCGGCGGCAGCGAGGACCTCCGCGATGCGGTCGAGGAGATGACCGACCGTCGGGTCGACGGGCTGATCATCGGCCTCATGGCGGCTCGGGTGATCGATGTGCCCAAGATCCGCAACGACATCCCTGTCGCGCTCGTGAACGGCCGCTCCGACGCGGGGCATCCGAGCATCCTCCCCGACGAGCGGGGCGCCGGGGCGGTCGTCGCGGAGCATCTCATCGCACGCGGGCACCATCGCATCGGCGTCATCGGCACGATCCCCCATGTCGCCGGTGATCCCCGCCGCTCGGCCACGATCGCCGAGCGGTTCTCCGGAATCGACGACACCCTCGCCCGCGCGGGAGCCGACGTCGTGCGCGAGCAGGTCGAGGGCTGGACCCCCGAGGTGGGCTACACGCACCTGCACCGCCTGCTCGATGCCCACCCCGACCGCACCGCGATCATCGCGGGCAACGACAACGTCGCCTTCGGCGTCTACCAGGCGATGGCCGAGCGCGGCCTTCAGGTCGGGCGCGATGTCTCGGTGATCTCCTTCGACGACGAAGAGCTCGCCGGCTTCCAGCGCCCTGGGCTCACCACGGCGCGCCTGCCGTACGAGGAGATGGCGCGTCACGGCATCGAGATGCTCGTCGGAGAGCGCGAGCTCGCCCACGAGCGGATTCCGATGCCGTTGATCGAGCGGCACTCCGTCCGAGACCTGCGCTGACGCGCCCGGCCGGCCGTTCCGCGCCCTCGGCCGACTCAGTCCTCGCGCAGCGCGAGCAGCTCTCGGGCGTGTTCGAGGGCCGCACCCGAATCGGCGAGCCCGGAGAGCAGCCGGGCCATCTCGGCCTCGCGCTCCTCGCCGTCCAGGCGGCGGACGCTGGACGCGGTGACATGCCCGTCATTGGCCTTCACGACGCTGAGGTGGTTGTTCGCGAACGCGGCGACCTGGGCGAGGTGCGTGACGGCGATCACCTGGGAGGTGCGCGCCAGTCGAGCCAGGCGCCGCCCGACCTCGATCGCGGCCGCACCGCCGATGCCCGCATCGACCTCGTCGAAGACGAAGGTGGGGACGGGATCCGTGCCGGCGATGACGACCTCGATCGCGAGCATCACGCGGGACAGTTCGCCGCCCGATGCGCTCTTCGCGACGGATCGCGGATCCGCGCCCGGGTGCGGAGCGAGGAGGATCGCGACGTCATCGCGCCCATGGGCGCTCTCGGTGCCCTCGGTGACCGCGACGACCAGGCGTGCGTCCGGCATTGCGAGGGCGTGCAGTTCCTCCGTGACCGCACTGCCGAGCCGGCCCGCGGCCTCGGTGCGCGTCGCGGTGAGGGCGGCGGCAGCGTCGTCCAGGGTCGCGCGTGCTGCATCGCGTTCGACCGTGAGCCGCTCGATGTGGTCGGAGTCGTCATCCAGCTCGGCGAGCCGAGCGGATCCTGTGTTCCAGAGCTCGAGGGCGGCGTCGAGCGTGCCGTGGGCGCGCACGAGGGTTGCGAGGGCCGCGCGGCGCTCCTCGACCGCGGCCAGCTCATGCGGACCTGATTCGTCGAGATCGGCGAGATAGCCGCTCAGCTGCGCGGCGATGTCCGTGGCGCGGTAGCCGAGCTCCGCAATGCTCTCGGCGATCGCCGTCAGCTCCGGATCGCCCGCGCGCTCCAGGGAACGCCGCGCCTCGGCTGCCAGCGTCGTGATGTCGTTGTCGCCGTCCTCATCGGAGAGAGCCGCACGGGCGATCGCGGCGGACTGGCGCAGCTCCTCGGCGTTCGCGAGCCGTTCGGCGCGCTCGGTGAGAGCGTCGTCCTCCCCCGGCTGCGGATCGGTCGCCTCGATGAGCTCCAGTGCCTCGCGCAGGTCCTCGGCCTCTCTGCGCCGCCGCTCCTGATTGCCGCTGATCTCGTCGAGCTGGGCGGACAGAGTGCGCCAGCGCTCCCATGCGCCCTCGTAGTCTGCTCGCACGAGCGCCAGGGCGGATCCGCCGAAGCGATCCAGAGCGTCCCGCTGCGCGGCTGCGGACCGCAGGCGCAGCTGCTCGGACTGTCCGTGCACGACGACGAGGTCGTCGGCGAGGTCGGCCAGCACGCCGGCCGGCGCGGCGCGGCCGCCGACGCTCGCGCGGCTGCGCCCCTCCGCGGTGAGCGTGCGGGAGACGTACAGCTCGCCGCGCTCATCGTCGTAGGGTTCGAGCTCGCCGCCCGCATCGGCCACGGTGTCGGCGACGGATCCCGCACTCGGCACGATCCACACGCCTGCGACCGAGGCCTGTGCGGCTCCGGCTCGCACAGCGCCCGAGTCGGCTCTCGCCCCCAGCAGGAGTCCGAGGCCCGTCACGACCATGGTCTTGCCGGCGCCGGTCTCTCCGGTGATCGCGGTGAACCCAGGCCCGATCGGCAGGACGGCCTCGGCGATGACGCCGAGGTCGCGCAGGCGCATCTCCTCGATCATGCGTCAGAACCCCGCCAGCCCGAGACCGGCAGCTGGAACTTGCGCACCAGCCGGTCCGTGAACACGCTCGGGTGCAGCCGCGCGAGGCGCACGGGACGCGAGGAACGGCGCACGATGACCCTCGCGCCGCGGGGAAGCTCGTGCGAGCGCCGCCCGTCGCACCACAGGATCGCGTTCCCGTCGTTGCGATCCAGCAGTTCGATCGCGACCGGCGCGCCCGGTGCGACCACGAGCGGCCTGGCGAACAGGGCATGGGCCGACAACGGCACCACGGCGATGGCTTCGACACCCGGCCAGATCACCGGTCCGCCCGCCGAGAAGTTGTACGCGGTCGCGCCGGTGGGCGTCGACACCACCATGCCGTCGCACCCGAAGCTCGTCAGCGGGCGTCCGTCGATCTCGACGACCACCTCGATCATGCGCTCTCGGCTTGCCTTCTCGACCGTCGCCTCGTTCAGCGCCCACGTGCTGTAGACGACGGATCCGTCGGCGTCCTTGACCCGCACGGCGAGCGCCATGCGCTCCTCGACCGAGTAGTCGCGGTCGATGACGCGCGCCACAGCGGCGTCCATGTCGTCGCGCTCGATCTCGGCGAGGAAGCCCACGTGCCCCATGTTGATGCCCAGGATCGGGGCCGTCCCTTCGCGGACGAGTTCCGCCGCGCGCAGGATGGTGCCGTCGCCGCCCAGCACGATGGCGAGCTCGACATCCTCGACCGGGATGTCTGTTCCGAGCAGGTCGATATCGGCGAAGAAGTCGTCCTCTGCCGTCAGATCGGCGCGGTCGTCCGCCGAGAGGACCGGCCGGGCGCCCGCTCCGCGGAGGGCGGTGACGACGCGTCTGGCGGCCTGCACGGTCTCGTCCCGGCGCGCATGTGCGACGACGAGGATCCTGCGCTCGTTCATCGGCCTCCTGCCATCTCGTCGATCGTGCTCATCCATTCTGTCGGATTGCCTCCGCCACCGCGGGCCCGATCCCCCGCTCGCAGATGCACCAGGTATTCGGCATTGCCGTGCGTGCCGAGGATCGGCGACGGGAGGAGCCCTAGGACGCCGAATCCCTGATCCCACGCGCTCCACAGCACACGGGCGACCGCATCGGCGCGGATCGTGGGGTTGGTCACGAGCCCGCCCCGTACCGCGGTGCGCCCCACTTCGAACTGCGGTTTGACGAGCAGCACGACGTCGGCGTCCGCCTCTGCCGTCGCCGCGATCGCGGGAAGCACGAGCGCCAACGAGATGAACGACAGGTCGCCGACCACGAGCGAAGGCCGCGCGCTCTCCCCCGTCGCCGTGGCCAAGACCTCCGCGTCCATGTGGCGGACGTTGAACCCCTCCACGGCCACCACATCGGGATCCAGGCGGATCGACGGTGCGAGCTGATCATGCCCCACATCGACCGCGAGCACGCGGCGCGCGCCGCGCTCGCGCAGGACCTGAGTGAAGCCGCCTGTGGACGCGCCCATGTCCAGGGCCAGCCGCCCCGCAGGGTCGAGGCCGAATCCGTCCAGCGCGGCGATGAGCTTGTGCGCACCGCGGCTGACGTAGTGGTCGATGCCGGCCACGTCGATCGCGTCGCCGTCCTCGACCTTGGTGGAGGCCTTGACCACGGGCTTCCCGTTGACGGTGACGAGGCCGCCGTCGATGAGGGTCGCCGCGTGTGTCCGCGAGCGGGCGAGGCCGCGTTCCGCGAGAGCGGCATCCAGGCGGGCCGTCATCCGCGGTCGGTACCCGACTGCGCGGACGAGGCGTCGCGCGGAGCGCTCTCCAGCCGACGCGCCACGTCGTCGTGCAGCGCCTGATACGCGGCGGCGCGAGAATCCAGCGGCTGCCCCTCGATCAGACGCAGCCGACTCCAGAGCCCGTCCGAAGGATCCGGTTCCGTGTTCTCGCTCACCCCCTCAGCCTACGGCGAGAGGGCGCCGTTCCGACGGATTACGGGCGGTGGAACGGATCCGCGTACAGTCGTTCCGGCACACGGAAGCCGAAGATCTGCCGGCCGGTGCGCCAGATCGCGGCGGCGCCGGCGCGCACGAGGTCGATGGGGCGGTCGCCCTCGCTGAGGATCGTGACGTCCGGACCGTCCACGCGGACCGAGGCTCCTCGCACCGTGACGGTGTCGCCCTTGATCTGCGTCTGCGGGTACGGCTCGTCCAGCTCACGCAGATCGCCGAGGATGTACGTCGGGCGCGATCCCTCGGCAGCGGCGAGGAGGTGCTTGGGACGATCGATGCCCGTGAGCACGAGGACCGACTCGATGCCGGCGCGGGACGCGCCGGCGATATCTGTGTCGAGGCGGTCGCCGATGAACAGCGGGTGCTTCGCACCGAACCGGGCGACGGCCTCCTCGAAGATCGGCGTCTCCGGCTTGCCCGCGACCGTCGCAAGACGACCGATCGCCGTGTGCACCGCGGAGACCAGGGTTCCGTTGCCGGGCGCGACGCCCCGCGACTGCGGAATCGTCCAGTCGGTGTTCGTCGCGATCCACGGGATCCCGCCCTCGTCCTCGGGGAGCTTCAAAGCGAACGCCGCCTCGGCGAGATCCTTCCAGCCCACCTCGGGCGCGAATCCCTGGACCACGGCCGCGGGGGCGTCATCGGCACTGCGCGTCACCTGGAACCCGGCCTTGTGTACCTCGTCGACGAGACCCTCCCCGCCGATGACCAGGATCGTGGATCCGGCGGGGATCAGGCTGCTGACGAGCCGCATCGCGGCCTGCGGGCTGGTGACGACCTCGTCGGGCGCGACCGTCAGGCCGAGCTCGGTCAGGTGGGCGGCCACCGAGGCATCGGTGCGGGAGGCGTTGTTCGTGATGTAGCCGAGACGCCGCGACGCCTCGACCTTCTTCAGGCTTTCGATCGCGTGCGGGATCGCGCCGGCCCCGGCGTACACCACGCCGTCGAGATCGGCGAGCACCACATCGACATCGGACAGCGGAGTGCGCTTGTCCCGGGAGAACAGGCTCACTCGGACCGCTCCGCGTCCTCCGGCTGCTCCGACTCCTCGGCCTGCTCCGCTTCGTCGACCTGCTCCGCCTCTTCGACCTGCTCCGCTTCTTCCGGTTCCGTGCTCCGGGGCTCGGTGCTGTCGATCTCGATGCTCTCCGGCTCGTCGGCGAGGTCCTCGTAAGCGTCCTCGATGATCAGTTCTTCGTCGTCACCGTGCCCCAGCGCCGCAGAAGCCACATCCGCGCGCTCCTGCCAGAACGCGGCTTCCTCCCCGCGTCCGAGGTCCTCGAGCACCGCGGCACGGGCCGAGAAGAGAGCAGGACTCCAGTCGAACGCGAGGTCGGGGTTGAGCTCTGGGATCTCGAGCTCGCCGAGCGCCAGCTCGGTCTCGCCACGATCCAGGCGCGCACCCGACATCGCGATCGCCAGCGCCACGCGCGTCGCGGTCGGCAGAGCAGCTCGGTCGACGGATCGCGCCTCTTCCAGCGCGCGGTCGGGACGTCCCATGCCGCGCTCGCTGTCGACGATGAGCGCGATCTGGTCGTCGCTTCCAGAGATCCGACGGTAGGTGCGGAGCTCGCGCAGCGCCAGCGCGAAGTCGCCCATGGCGTAAGCCGTGATAGCCACGGACTCGCGGACGACCGCGACGCGGCCTGCTCGGCGCGACGCCGCCAGCGCATGCAGGTGCGCGAGCTCGGGGTCCTCATCGATGAGCTGCGCCGCCATGGCGAGGTGACGCGCGACCTGCTCGGCGTTCTCCTTGCTGAGGGTCTTCAGCTCGTTGCGCGCAGAAGGATGCAGATCGCGAGCCGTGACCTCATCGGGAATCTCCGGATCGCGCGGCCGGTCCGCCGCGAACGTGTCGCGACGGGGCCGATCGCTCCCGTAAGAGGGGCGGTCGTCACCCCCGCGGTAGGGGCGTTCCCCATCGCGACGCGGGCGGTCGGTGCGATCGGACGCCGGGCGGAACGGACGGTCGCCATCGCGGCGCGCGCGGTCATCGCCACCAGAACGGTAAGGACGATCCCCGTCGCGGCGCGCGCGGTCGTCCCCACCGGCACGGTACGGACGGTCGCCATCGCGACGCGGGCGATCGGTGCGCTCCGCCGCGGGGCGGTACGGACGGTCGCCCGCGGGACGGTACGGACGATCGCCGTCACGACGCGGACGGTCGGTGCGCTCCGCTGCAGGGCGGTACGGACGGTCACCATCGCGACGCGGGCGGTCATCCCCACCGGCACGGTACGGACGATCACTATCGCGGCGCGGGCGATCATCCCCACCGGCACGGTAGGGACGGTCAGAGCGCTCCGCTGCAGGTCGATAGGGGCGGTCCCCGTCACGACGCGGACGGTCGGTGCGCTCCGCCGCGGGGCGGTAAGGACGGTCACCATCGCGGCGCGGGCGGTCGGTGCGCTCCGATGCCGGACGGTAGGGACGGTCACCATCGCGGCGCGGACGGTCGGTGCGCTCCGATGCCGGACGGTAGGGACGGTCACCATCGCGGCGCGGGCGGTCGGTACGGTCCGACGCGGGACGGTAGGGACGGTCACCATCGCGACGCGGACGCTCAGTACGATCCGACGCCGGGCGGAACGGACGATCGCCGTCACGACGCGGACGATCGCTGTCATTGCGCTGCGGGCGGTCACCGCGCGCGGCGTCACTGCGGAAAGAACGGTCGGAACGGTCGCCGTCGACATAGCGACGAGGCTGCCTCGCGCCCTCATCCTTGCGGTCGCGCGCGGGCTTGCCTTCTTCGGCCATGTCGGGACTCCTTCCGTTTGAGCATGTTAACGCAGAAAGGCCACCCTGCGTTGGGTGGCCTTTCTGTTAAAGGAAGTCCGGCGGTGTCCTACTCTCCCACAGGGTCCCCCCTGCAGTACCATCGGCGCTGTGAGGCTTAGCTTCCGGGTTCGGAATGTGACCGGGCGTTTCCCTCACGCT